>NZ_JBKHUP010000003.1:0-151197 GCF_046565525.1 Coleofasciculus sp.
GGAGTTGGAGCCTCTACGCTACTTGGCGCAAGCCTGGTAGAGCAAGTTTTGACGTTGAATACAGAATCCCACGCGCTTTGAGCCGTGGGAGTGTCAATTTTACCTCTTGCCAAACCCTATCCCTGAAATGCTATTATTTTTATCAGTCGCGCAACTGAACCATGAAAACTGCATACTGTCAGGCTTCCAGATGACCGCTCTTGGAATTCCCCTGAATCCCTATCAGGGATTGAAACAGGTTTCAACTGATTGGTTCCTTGGAATTGATGAAACTTGGAATTCCCCTGAATCCCTATCAGGGATTGAAACAACAATAAAACGGATAACAAATATAGCAGTTCGCTCTCGCGTAGTTACAGTACAAGTGTTCTAAATTCCTCCTGATCAAGCATCCCTATCTAATGTGTAAATACACCAGCGCGAAGCGCTATAACTGAAAACTGAAAACTGATAACTGATAACTGAAAACTGAAAACTGATAACTGAAAACTGATAACTGAAAACTGATAACAAATAACTGATAACTGATAACTGATAACTGATAACTGAACTGATAACTGATAACTGATAACTGATAACTGCTTGGAATCCCTATCAGGGATCGAAACCTGCACAATTGGCTCTAGCAGGATATAATAAAGAGTTCGAGATAAATGCCTTAGCCCAGAATTAGGAGTCTACCCGCCCGTGGTTGTACAAGTCGCCAACAGCATCTACGAAACCCAAACCACCGAAATCGCCAAACACCTCCTAGACGCCACTCGGCAAAAACGCTCCTTTTTTGCCCAAATGCGTGATCATATCCGCTGGGATGATAAACTCCTAGCCTGGGCGATGAGTAATCCAGGTTTGCGGGTGCAGCTTTTTCGCTTCATTGATGCCTTACCCGCCCTGGGAAGTAAGACGGAGGTTGCCCGTCATTTGCAAGAATATTTGGGGGATGAATCTGTAGAACTTCCCGCCGCCCTGAAAAATCTACTCAACTTTGCCAATCCTGACTCGATGCCGGGACAGTTGGCGGCTTCAACAGTATCCACCGCCGTGGAAACCCTGGCAAATAAGTATATCGCTGGGGCAACAATTAAGCAGGCAATTAAAACAATTGAACGCCTGCGGAAAGATAAGATGGCATTTACCCTAGATTTACTAGGGGAAGCCGTGATTACCGAAGCCGAAGCCCAGTCTTATCTGGAACGCTATCTGGATTTGATGGAACAACTTACCCAGGAAGCGAAAAATTGGTCAACGGTGTCGGAAATTGACCAGGCAGATGGGGAAGAATTATCACAAGTTCAAGTCTCTGTTAAGTTAACCGCATTCTATTCCCAATTTGACCCCCTAGATCCAGAGGGTAGCAAAAAACAGGTGTGCGATCGCATCCGGATTCTGTTACGTCGTGCAAAGGAATTGGGGGCGGCGGTTCACTTCGATATGGAACAGTATGTCTATAAAGACATGACTCTGGGCATTCTCAAAGAATTGTTGATGGAAGATGAATTCCGCGATCGCACCGACTTAGGTATCACCCTGCAAGCCTATCTACAAGATAGTAAAAGGGATCTAAAGGATATTATCACCTGGGCAAAAGAACGTGGCAACCCCCTCACCGTGCGTCTGGTTAAAGGAGCATATTGGGATCAAGAAACGATTAAATCCTTACAAAACCATTGGCAACAACCCGTTTATAACCAAAAAAGCGCCACCGATGCCAATTTCGAGGAAATGACCCAACTGTTGCTAGAAAATCACCAGTATCTCTATGCTGCCATAGGGTCTCATAACGTGCGATCGCAAGCCAAAGCCATCGCCATTGCAGAACAGTTAAATATCCCCCGTCGCAACTTCGAGATGCAAGTTCTATACGGAATGGGAGATCAACTGGCAAAAGCCTTAGTGCAACGGGGACATCGGGTGCGGGTTTATGCGCCTTACGGGGAACTCTTACCCGGAATGGCATATCTGATTCGCCGCTTACTAGAAAATACCGCCAATAGTTCCTTCCTACGCCAAAGTTTAGAAGAACGCCCCGTTGAGGAATTAATCGCCCCTCCGGTTGTGGATGAGGAACCTGTAGGGGCGGGTTTTACAGATAACGTTATCGCAAAAACCGATAACTTGACTAAACCCGCCCCATCCCCAATCCCCCATCCCCAATTCCCCAACGCCCCCGATACCGATTACGCCCAAGCCGAAGCCAGGGAAAAAGCCCAAAACGCCCTGGAAACCGTGCGCCAACAACTAGGAAAAACCTACTATCCCTTAATTAACGGCGACTATCAACCCACAACCGAAACCGTTGATTCCGTTAATCCCGCCAATCCCAGTGAAATTATCGGTAAAGTTGGGTTACTCTCCATTGAACAAGCCGAAACGGCATTAAACGCCGCCAAAGCCGCCTTTCCCGGATGGCGTCGCACCCCGGTAAAACAACGGGCGGATATTCTGCGTCAAGCGGCTAAATTAATGGAAGGGCGCCGGGAAGAACTCTCCGCTTGGATATGCTTGGAAGTCGGCAAAGCCTTACGGGAAGCCGATGCAGAAGTCTCAGAAGCCATCGACTTTTGCCGTTACTATGGGGATGAAATGGAACGGCTAGAGGGAGGGTATATCTATGATGTGGCTGGGGAAACCAATCGCTATATCTACCAACCCAGAGGAATTGCTATCGTTATTTCTCCCTGGAATTTCCCCTTGGCAATTGCTACAGGAATGACGGTAGCGGCGTTAGTCGCGGGAAATTGTACCCTACTCAAACCCGCCGAAACCTCATCCGTGATTGCGGCGAAACTGGCAGAAATTTTAGTCGCCGCCGGAATTCCCCAGGGAGTGTTTCAATATGTTCCCGGTAAGGGTTCCCAGGTGGGTGCTTATATGGTGAAGCATCCAGATACTCATTTAATCGCCTTTACCGGTTCTCAAGAGGTGGGATGTCGGATTTATGCCGATGCGGCGATTGTCCAACCGGGTCAAACTCACCTGAAACGGGTGATTGCCGAGATGGGGGGTAAGAATGCCATTATTGTGGATGAGAGTGCTGACCTGGATCAAGCCGTGGCGGGAGTGGTGAAGTCGGCATTTGGGTATAGTGGTCAAAAATGCTCTGCCTGTTCACGGGTAATCGTCCTCGACCCTATCCATGATACCGTAGTGGAACGATTAATCGAAGCCACGCGATCGCTCAATATTGGTGCGGCTGAATTAGCCAGTACTCAAGTCGGACCGGTGATTGATGATACTGCCAGAAATCGAATTCAGGACTATATTGAAAAAGGGCGGCAAGAGGCAGAAATTGCGGTGGAATGTGAAGTCCCAGAAACGGGTTATTTTGTTAGTCCAACTATTTTTACTAACGTTTCACCCGATGCCAGAATTGCCCAAGAGGAAATCTTTGGTCCGGTTGTAGCGGTGATTCGAGTCAAAGATTTTCAAGACGCCCTGGCTGTGGCAAATGGGACAAAATATGCCCTGACGGGAGGATTATATTCCCGCACACCGTCTCATATTGACCAAGCATCTACAGAGTTTGAAGTGGGCAATCTCTATATTAACCGCACGATTACGGGGGCAATTGTTTCGCGCCAACCCTTTGGCGGGTTTAAACTATCAGGGGTAGGTTCTAAGGCGGGAGGACCCGATTATTTACTCCAATTTTTAGAACCGCGCACGATTACCGAAAATATTCAGCGTCAGGGGTTTGCCCCGATTGAAGGAGTAGATTAAACGGATGAAAGTTAATTAAAGTAGATCCCCGATTTCTTGAAGAAGTCGGGGATCTGGTAAAAAGATTATCTTGACAGGTTAGGGTAGCATCTGAGTCGTCAATCCACTCATTGCTCATAAACTAACTCTGACGGATGTTACCCAGTTTTTTGCCAAAATCCTCTTTCAAAATGCCCCTGCGCCTCGTCCTTGTCGTTCCTTTCCTAGTGCAAATTACTGCTGCTGTAGGATTAACGGGCTGGCTTTCCTTACGCAATGGGGAAGAAGCGGTTAATGAACTTGCCAGTGATTTACGCCAAGAAATTGCTGCCAGAATTGAACAGAAACTCGACAGTTATTTGCAAATACCCCATGGGTTCAATCAACTAAATGCCAATGAAACTTGTTTGACTCAGTTAGAATTCAGTCGTTTAATCTATTGCCAGAAAATGTTTTGGCATCAGATGCAAGTTTTTCCCGTCAGTGCTACAGCAATTGCTACAGAAGATGGTAAATATATTGAAGTGGTGCGGCAAGAGGAGGATAAATTTCAAATTCACCAGTCTATTAATTATACCAAAAATATTTATCAGGTGGATCGGCAAGGAAATCGGACGAGGTTATTAGGAAATAGTATCTATTATGATCACCGAAATCGACCTTGGTACAAAGAGGCGGTAAAAGCCGGTCAGCCAACCTGGAGTAAGGTTTTCCGCTATGAACATGAAGATACATTAGCAATCGCGGCGAGTATGCCCCTTTACCACGAGGATGATACGTTGCTGGGGGTAACCAGTACGATTCTGTCTCTGTCTCATATTGGGGAATTCCTAAAAAGTTTGAAAAGTACTCAATTTGGACAGACGTTTATTTTAGAACCCAAGGGGAAGGGAACATTAGTCGCCACATCAATGAGTGAAGATACGGTGGTATCTAGTAATCATAATAAATCAGAGCGGAATGACTCGATTACCAGTGAAAATCCGCTGATTAAGGCGACGGCTGACTTTTTGGTGGGTAAATTTGGCAGCTTTGAGAATATAAAAGGGGAGTATCAGTTAGATTTTCAGCTAGATAATAAGAAGCAATTCGTGCAAGTTTTGCCTTTTCAAGATAATAAAGGACTGAATTGGTTAATTGTTGTCGTGGTGCCAGAAGATGAATTTATGGCACGTATCCACGCCAACACACGCCTGACAATTCGGCTGTGTGTGGGGGCGTTGATTTTCGCCACCCTGTTGGGATTATTTACCTCTCGTTGGATTAGTCAACCGATTCTGCGACTGAGTGCGGCGTCTTACGCGATCGCGAGTGGGGAACTTGATCAAAAAGTAAAAGTTGAAGGGATTTATGAACTGCGGATTTTATCCAAATCCTTTAACCAAATGGCGCAGCAGTTGCAAGAATCCTTTACCGCCCTAGAAAATGCCAAAGCGGAACTAGAATTGCGCGTAGAACAACGCACAGCGGAACTGAAAATGGCAAAAGAAGATGCGGATACGGCGAATAAAGCCAAAAGTGAATTTCTGGCAAATATGAGTCATGAATTGCGAACGCCACTGAATGGGGTGTTGGGATATGCCCAAATTCTTCAACGTTCAAAAACAATGAGCGATCGCGAACTTGATGGTATTCGCATTATCCATCAGTGCGGTTCTCATCTGTTGATGCTGATTAATGATATTCTCGATTTAGCGAAAATTGAAGCCAGGAAGATGGAACTTCATCATAGCGATATTTATTTTCCCTCGTTCCTGCGTGGTGTTGTGGAAATTTGCCGTATCCGGGCGGATGGGAAAGGCATTTCCTTTATCTATCAACCGACTTCACCCCTCCCCGCCGGTGTGCACGTAGACGAAAAGCGACTGCGACAAGTTCTGATTAACTTACTCAGCAACGCGATTAAGTTTACCGATACCGGAGGCGTTACCTTTAAAGTCGGATATGTAGAGAGTCAAGACAATCCAGGCATTGGGTTAAAGGATGAACATAGCACAGAATTATTATCTAGTCAAGCCAAAAAATTCACCAATCCCCATCACCGAATTCGGTTTCAAATCGAAGATACAGGAGTGGGTATGACTCCCGAACAGTTGCAGCGCATCTTTTTACCCTTTGAGCAAGTGAGCGATCGCAAACTTCAGGCAGAGGGAACTGGACTGGGTTTAGCAATTAGCCTAAAAATTGTACAGCTAATGGAAAGTAAAATTCAAGTCCAAAGTGAATTAGGCAAGGGGAGTGTATTTACCGTAGATCTAGCCTTAAGAGAAGCCAAAGAATGGATGCAGGTAACCACCACCCCCACTCAGGGTAGAATTATTGGCTATCAGGGCAAATCCCGCATAGTTCTCGTCGTCGATGATCGGTGGGAAAATCGTTCAGTTCTCGTCAATTTACTCGAACCCTTAGGATTTGAGGTGATTGAGGCGAATAATGGTAAAGAAGGATTGGATATCGCCATGACAGCATCGCCCGATCTGATCATTACCGACTTACTCATGCCGATTATGGACGGCTTTGAGATGATGCGACACATTCGCCAGTCCAAACAGCGGGAAAATATGCTAATTGTAGTATCGTCAGCCAGTGTTTTTGAAATGGATCGGCATCACAGTTTGGCAGCCGGGGGCAATGATTTTCTGCCCAAACCCGTTCAACTTGATGAGTTGCTGCAGACGTTACAGCGACATTTGGGACTGACATGGATTTACGAGTCCGCATCAGGAAAGGGCAGTCAGTCGGTGGCTGTTAAGATAACAACAACTGAGTCCCAAAAATTGGGTAAACCCGAAGCGATTATTTTTCCTGAAGAGGAACTAGATATCCTCTGGGATTTAGCCATGAAAGGTCGCATTAATCTTCTACTGGAAAAAATTGATAGTATCGAAAAATCAGATCAGAAGTTTGCTCCATTTGCTCAATATATCCGCCAACTCGCTAAAGGGTTTCAGCTCAAAAAAATAAGGGATTTTATCGCCAAAAATAGGTGCATTCACTAAACAAACTTCACAAGTCGCTCCCCCTAATAAATTATATCCATGATTAACTCTAATTCAATGACGTTAAACCGGATAGAAGAACACAACAATCCAATAGATAACTTAAGTAAAACGATTATTTTAATTGTTGACGACAGTCCCAACAATCTAGAAATCATATCAGAAACCCTGACCAGCGCTGGTTTTGAAATTGCCGTTGCCCTTGATGGAGAAACCGCACTTGAACAGATTGCCTACGATCCACCAACCTTAATTTTGCTAGATGTGATGATGCCAGGAATGGACGGATTTGAAACCTGCCGTCGCCTGAAAGCTAATCCCGCCACTCAAGAGATTCCCATCGTTTTTATGACGGCTCTGACGGATACAATTGATAAAGTTAAGGGTTTAAATTTAGGCGCAGTAGACTATATCACCAAACCCTTTCAGCAGGAAGAAGTATTAGCACGAGTTAAGGTGCATTTGAAACTGCGAACCTTAACTAAAACCCTAGAAGAACAAAATACACGACTGATCCAGGAAGTTGAACAACGGGCTAAAGCAGAAGCCGAGTTGCAAACATTAACTCAGGAATTGGAACAACGGGTGGAAGAACGGACAAATCAACTTGCCCAAGCCCTAACCAATTGGCAACAAGCCCAAGCCATGCTGGTTCAAAATGAAAAAATGTCTAGTTTGGGACAAATGATCACCGGAGTTGCCCATGAAATTAATAATCCCATTAGTTCGATTCATGGTAATTTAAGCTGTGCGGGTGAATATAGCAGAGACTTACTCCAACTCCTGCACCTCTATACTCAACATTATCCGAATCCAGTTCCAGAAATTCAAGCTAAATCGAAAGAAATTGACCTAAACTTTCTGATCAAAGACTTTCCCAAAACATTTCACTCAATGGAATTGGGCATTGAACGCATTTGCCAAATTATTAAAAGCTTACGGAATATCTCCCGCCTTGACGCGGGTGAAATGATGATGATTGATTTGCACGAGGGGTTAGACAGTACTCTGGTTCTCTTGCAACATCGAATCAAACCCTCCGGGAAACATTTAGGGATTCAAGTGATTAAAGAATACGGCAAATTACCGCCCATTGAATGCTATCCTGGACGCCTGAGTCAAGTGTTTATGAATATTTTGGCGAATGCGATTGATGCGTTAGAGGAAGCAGAATTTAGAAAGCAAAATTCAGCGGAAATTTCAGAGAGGGACAAAACCTTAACTGCTCCCACTATCTGGATTCGTACCGGAGTGATTGATCGCCAGCGAGTAGAAATCCGTATTTCTGATAATGGTCCCGGTATCCCTGAACAGATGCAAGACAAACTATTCCAAGCCTTTTTCACGACAAAACCCTTTGGCAAAGGAACCGGGTTAGGATTATCGATTAGTCATGAGATTGTAGTGGAAAAACACGGCGGAAAATTACGTTGTATGTCCAAACCGGGAAAGGGCGCCGAGTTTATTATTGAACTTCCCATTGGTTAATTAATGTAGAGACGTTCCATGGAACGTCTCTACAATTGGCGTGGGGCGGGTATATTTGCCTTTGGGAATCATCAAACCCACCCCGACAAAATTAATCACCAATCCCCAATCCCCTGATCTAAAATGTCAAAAAAGGAGGTGAAACAATTGCCGAAAATTCGCGTGCG
Source organism: Coleofasciculus sp. (assembly GCF_046565525.1). Classification (NCBI taxonomy): domain Bacteria; kingdom Bacillati; phylum Cyanobacteriota; class Cyanophyceae; order Coleofasciculales; family Coleofasciculaceae; genus Coleofasciculus; species Coleofasciculus sp. Next base: position 8,354 of record NZ_JBKHUP010000003.1, read on the forward strand.
CCAACATGTCAATCCCCTGAGTAAAAAATACCTGACTCCGATAACGCCTCCCCACTGGGAAAAGGTTTACAATCAACATAAGCAACCCCTGCATCTGGATATAGGAAGTGCTAGGGGTGAGTTTTTGCTAGAAATGGCAACGCTGCAACCGGATTGGAATTTTCTGGGATTAGAAATTCGGGAACCTTTAGTTGAGAAAGCCCAAGAAGCGGTGGCTGAGTTAGGATTAAGGAATGTTCATTTTATATTTTGCAATGTTGATAATTCATTAGTACCGATTTTAGACTCTTTACCCCAGGGAGTATTAAAGCGGGTGACAATTCAATTTCCTGATCCGTGGTTCAAAAAACGCCATGAAAAACGCCGTGTGGTTAAGCCAGAATTGGTGAATACGTTGGCAAAATACTTAAAAGAAGGGGGCGAAACCCTGATTCAATCTGACGTGGAAACCGTAGCAAAAGAAATGCGCGATCGCTTTACCGAAAATCCCGCTTTTCAACCTCAAGGAACCGAATGGTTAGCCACCAATCCTCTACCCGTTCCCACCGAACGAGAAACCTACACAATCTCCTGCGGACAACCCATTTATCGGGCGTTGTTTAGCCGAAATCGTAGGGGTGTAGGGGCGTAGGAATGTAGGGGTGTAGGGGCGTAGGGGCGTAGGGGCGTAGGGGCGTAGGGGCGTAGGGGCGTAGGGGCGTAGGGGCGAAGCATTTGGGTGCAAAATTTGAGGATGTGTCGGATCAGGTTACTCCCCAAATGCTTCGCCCATCATCGTTTATCCGAAGGGATATAACCACAAACATTTATCAAATTGAGGATGTGTCATCATCATTTACCCGAAGGGCTATAATAAACCATAAACCATCCTTGAGTCATCGCAGCATGGTGGAACTTTGGACAGCGCTGGGCGTTTCTATCCTAAAAGATTTAGTCTTAAAAGACATCCTCCTGAAACTAGGGAAAGAAACATTAGAAGACTATGTAAAAGATTTTTTCAAAGACAGCATTAAAACTGGGGTACAATCCGCCCAACCCGATGTCCTGAAAAAAGCGCTGGGTGAAGCTTTACAGCAATTCCTCAAACTCATCGAAGATGAATTACTCTTATATTTAACCGAAGCCCAAGTTCGAGACACCTATCAATTAGAAATTGGGCGGTTTATCCAAGACGATGAAGTCAAACCCCTGTTAGGAAAAGCCTTTGAAAAAGATTGTCGAGTCATAGACGCTAATCAATTAAGGATAATTTGGGTACAGCGCTATTCTCCCGATATGCCAACTGGGTTTAACTGGGAGGAGATTACCAAGCCCTATCTCAAAGAAGTGAAACGCATTGTCCGCAATTCGCCAGAGTTAAAGGCAATTTTAGAATTAGAGATTCTAGAATCCATTGAAGAACAGGTTCGAGAAAATGCCAGAATTAATCCCGATTTTAATATATTCAAATATCAAGAAGGATTACGCGAACGCTACAGTCATTTAAATTTATCCAGTTTAGATACAACAGGCTGCGCTTATAATGAACTGAAACTCTGGCAAGTCTTCATCCCGCAAAATGTGCGACAAGTTCATCAGGTATTGCCCCAAGTCTATGAACTGCCCAAAGAACATCAACGGCGACTGCGAGAGAGTCATCAACTTGACGCGGATGTGTCTCTGGAAGACTTAACCGACTATAAACAGGTTTATTCTCAACAACCAATTCGCCCGATTGGGGAAATTATTAAAGATAAAGATAATTATCGCTATCTGGTTATTCTCGGTGATCCGGGTTCGGGTAAATCTACCTTATTGCAATATTTAGCATTAGATTGGGCAAATTCTACACCCAATGATGCCAGTTTCCAGCCAATTCCCCTGCTGATTGAATTACGCACCTACATGCGGAATCGCGATGTGGGACAATGTAAGAATTTCCTGGAATTCTTCCATGATAGCAGTGGGATTGTCTGTCATCTGAATCAGCATCAACTGGTGGAACAGTTAAAAGCCGGAAATGCTTTAGTGATGTTTGATGGCTTGGATGAGGTATTTGATCCGGGAAAACGGGAGGATGTAATTACCGATATTCATCGCTTCACCAATGACTATCCTGATGTGCGGGTAATTGTCACCTCTCGCGTGATTGGCTATAAACCGCAGCGGTTACGAGATGCCCAGTTTCATCACTTTATGTTGCAAGATTTGGAGGAAACTCAGGTTAAGGAATTTATTAACCGTTGGCATGATTTAACGTTTACAGATCAAGTAGATAAACAGAGGAAGCAGGAACGACTGCAACGGGCAATTGATACCTCAAAAGCGATTCGCGAACTCGCTGGAAATCCCTTATTGCTAACCATGATGGCAATATTAAATCGCAATCAGGAATTACCCAGAGATAGACCCGAATTATATAACCAAGCGTCGCGGGTATTGCTGCATCAATGGGATGTGGAACGGGCGTTAGTCGAACATCAGCAGTTAGAGATTCAAACGATTGATTATAAAGATAAGCAGGCGATGCTGCGTCAGGTGGCTTATCAGATGCAAGCAGCGGAGAAAGGGTTAGCGGGTAATCTAATTGCGGCGGATAAGTTAGAGAGAATTTTGACCGATTATCTGAAAACCATAGACATCAATAATTCCAGGGCGGTGGCTAGGGTGATGATAAAGCAACTGCGGGAACGGAATTTTATATTATGTTTCATGGGGGCTGATTATTATGCCTTTGTGCATCGGACGTTTTTGGAATATTTCTGCGCCTGGGAATATGTTTGGCAGTTTGAGAAGGAACGAACAATTTCTCTGGATGAGTTGAAAACCGAGGTTTTTGGCAAGCATTGGCAGGATGAGTCTTGGCATGAAGTGTTACGGTTGATTGTGGGGATGATTGAGCCAAAGTTAGCTGGGGAGATTCTGGATTATTTGAGGAATCAGCCGGGAGAAGCGGAAACGTTTATTAATGTGTTTCTAGCGGCGGATTGCCTGAATGAGGTGAGGAATCGTTCGGTTATCATATCGACAGCGACTCAATTACTGAACCAGATTAAGGGTTTAACCCAGTACGACTTCCCTCATTATTATGAACCCTATAACGAGGAAGCCGATTTAGTTCAGGAAATTCGCACCCAAGCGGTTGCGGCAATTGCGACAACCTGGCATGATTCTCCAGACACCTTACCTTGGCTGAAACAAAAATCCCAATCTGATGACTATTGGGCTGTGCGACGTGCAGCGGTGCAAGAATTAGCCAGAGGCTGGAAAAATGACCCAGACACCTTACAGTGGCTCAAACAAAAAGCCCAATATGATGACCATTGGCGTGTGCGACAAGCAGCGGTGGAAGAATTAGCCAAAGGCTGGAAAGATGACCCAGACACCTTACAGTGGCTCAAACAAAAAGCCCAATATGATGACCATCCGTCTGTGCGACGCGCAGCGGTGGAAGAATTAGCCAAAGGCTGGAAAGATGACCCAGAAACCTTGCCTATACTCAAACAAAAAGCCCAATCTGATGACCATTGGGCTGTGCGACGTGCAGCGGTGCAAGAATTAGCCCAAGGCTGGAAAGATGACCCAGAAACCTTGCCTATACTCAAACAAAAAGCCCAATCTGATAACCATGGGGCTGTGCGAAGTGCAGCGGTGCAAGAATTAGCCAAGGGCTGGAAAGATGAACCAGACACCTTACCGATTCTCACACAAAAAGCCCAATCTGATGACGATTCTGATGTGCGATATGCAGCGGTAAAAGAATTAGTCCAAGGCTGGAAAGATGAACCAGACACCTTACTTATTCTCAAACAAAAAGCCCAATCTGATGACTATTGGGCTGTGCGATATGCAGCGATGGAAGAAATAGCAAAAGGCTGGAAATATGACCCAGACACCTTACCTTGGCTGAAACAAAAAGCCCAATCTGATCACCATCCGGATGTGCGAAGTGCAGCGATGGAAGAAATAGCAAAAGGCTGGAAAGATGACCCAGACACCTTACCTATTCTCAAGAAAAAAGCCCAATCTGATGATGATGAGTATGTGCGACGTGCAGCGGTGAAAGAACTAGCAAAAGGCTGGAAAGATGAGCCATGGCTATTTGAATTATTACGCGATCGCGCCCTTAATGATTCCTTTGTGCGTGAGAACGACTGGCAAGACAATCCTCGGCAATTAGCAATTGAAATTATTATCAAACAATATCCTGATAATCCCCAGACTCTACCCTTGCTGCGCGACAGAGCCGAAAATGATCCTGATGGAAAAGTTAGGGAGTTTGCTCAGAATAAATTGGCACAATTAGAGAATCAAAGGAGCTAGATAGGATATAATATTAGCGGTAAAATCAATTTACATTATCTAATCGACAACCTGTTAAAATTCACATATTGCACCATTTTCAGTCAGCCCCAGCATCCGCCAAGAATTCAAAGCCTCTCTCCTTGCAGGAGAGAGATTTTGCAGATTCCGTGAAAAGTAAGGTCTGAAAGCCCCTCCAAATAAACAAATATATTCCGCTTCCCTCCCCTTGCAGGGGAGGCATCGGGAGGGGTCAGACATCCGTGTCAACTTAAGGTGAAAACTTTCTCCTGTAATAGCTTAGGGAGAAAGCTTCACGCCCCAGTTTGTGTCGAACTGCTCGAAACAATAATTGGCAAGGATTGTGGCTTAAGTGGACAAGGATGAAAGGATGGTGTCCTCTGAAAACCCTAAACTCTATTCCACCATTTTAGCTGTGCCACGCCATAAATTTACTCTTCCTAACCTTTTAATTCATCATTTTTTAACATATATTCAATTTAAATTCATATTTATTGAGATTTTACAAATCTATAATATTTGCTGAATATTCTGTGAAATCATTCCATTTCTATAGACAAGGCAATCACAGATTAAGTAAAATATAAAAATATAAGGAATGACTAATTTTTTAGTTGTTCAATCCGAGTTTCCTGAGTTTTATAATCCTATCACCCCTCTATTGAACATGAAACAACTGCCTTTACATCTCCTAAGTTACAGCTTACTTGCTACCAGTTTTACACTTATATCCTGTTTTGTTTCAACTAACGCGGTACAAGCCTCAGTTATTTCCTTGGATAACACCAGCACATCAACAAATACGCTTACGACTGACGCTGTTGTTCAAGTCAACGAAGCAAATAGAAGAATAGTTATGAATACAATGCCTCATATTCCTGAGCATAGCCCGGATCATGATGATGGTTCTGCGTCCCAACCAACTATGCTAATAAGTTTTGCTTTGATAGTTGGTTCTATCGCCGCCACAGCCGCACGTTATCGCCAGTCTTGCTAAATATTGAGTGTGAATCGGTTGGCTGATTGGGGTTGAAAGTTAAATGATACTTCTAACCCCTTTTTTTCGTTGTTGTGAATGCTTACAGCGCTTTTGGTAGTAAGTGAGGTATACAAACAGATCCCCGACAACTTCTACGAAGTCGGGGATCTATCTTGCCTAGATAGACTGTACCTCATCAACCACCAAATTTGCTGTATATAGCGTTTCATATATTGATAGCAAGGCTTGAATTGCCGTGTCTAGTTAAGTGTAGGTATTTTTACAGTCTGAAAGAATTAGCTGAGGAGAGATAGGATGTCTTCGTTCCTCCCGTTTATCAGGACTTCATAAATCAAGGCATTTTGCTGAAATTTCTGTAAACTTAGATACTTTTTATAGACAACCTACTAAAACATTCAGTAACGTAGTAAATAAGAAGAGGGTGCTGATTCTTCTGCCATTCTAAAAAAGTCTCATAAGTTTTCTAATCCTACAAGCCAAGCACAAGAATATGACAACTTTCACCTCTCGTTTACTGGGTTCCAGCTTACTCGCCACAAGCATTGCTCTCGCTTCCTCTTTGGTTTCAGCCAACGCCGCACCGATGTCATTGGTGTCAACTTAAGCGCTAAAAGCTGGGGGAGCAATGTAGAGACGTAGCATGCTACGTCTCTTGGCTGGGGGAGCTGGGGAAGGTTCAGTCTAGAGTTAATATTTTTCCATTGGTAGGATCTAGAAGTCTTGACCTCTGCTGATAAAGCTTTTTGAGGATACTAACATCACCCATACAATAATCAATCACTTGTCCTCGTTTCCCGCGTTGCCAAAGTTCTGGTGCTAATTTTCCTTTCCCTGATTTCCCATACCCCAGATTAACTCTGGCTAGTTGCTCTAAACTGTAACCCCCACGAGTTTTACCTTTAACATAATCAGGCGGCATTCCGGCGGCGACACGGACATGGCACAATAGGTCGTATGTCGTCTTGACGTGTAATCCATTGGCGGCACAAAGCTGATCATCAAAGGCGATAGAATTAAAACCGATAATTTCTTCGGCTTGATTGATTAGTGCTTGGAATTCTGCTAGATTATCTTCTAAATAAATATGATATCGATCCTGCCAGGATGAGTAAGCACAGATAACTGATATCCCCATTCCCGGAAAATCTTTCCAGCCTTGGCAGTATTCTAGGTCAGGTGAAGGCTCGTTGTTAGGGATACAACGGACAATCTCGCAGTCGTATATCACTGCTTTTTTGGGAAATTCTGGTTTAGGCTGAGATATTCTATCTCTTTTTGAGCGTCTATATTGTAACCAATTAAGCATTTTAAGTAGGTAGGCACGACCCGATAAAATTGAGTGGATACAGTTGTAGATTTGTGCAAGCGGGTCGCCCCTACATCAGGATTAGAGGTGATATACTCCCAGTAGTGTTGGCTTTTCCCTCCTTTCGCTTTATTTCCCTGTCAAAACAAACTCAATTGTATGGGTGAGTGATCAATCTGATTCCACGGTAACGGGGGAACGGGTACACCATGATCCTGTAATAACTGTTGAAACTGTCGCGCATTACCTGGAGAATAGTTTTCTATGGGACAGTGAACGAAAAAATAAATCTGTCGCCCTAACTTTAACTCCTGATTCACCCAGTTTACCCACTCTTCGAGAAATGGCTGATTCACCTCTTGATCGGGATGACTAATAAACCGCACAAAACTAAATTCTGCTGTCACCACAGGTTGCACGGGTAGTTTGGGCTTGCGAACTTCTAGTGGCGTTTTATAATGAGTTGAGTGACTATAAGCAGGTCTGCTATCCAACAACACTCGTCCTACTCCCAGTTGGGTCAATAGTTCATTTAGATGACTGGCGTGGGGTTGTTCAAACCAATCAGGATGACGCACTTCTGTTGCGATCGCAGCTTCGGTTTTCTGCCAAGCTTCGAGAAAGGCTGCCAAATCCTCTAAAAATGCAGGTTCATAGCTGGGGGGAAGTTGGAGGAACACCGGACCTAAATGTTCTCCTAACCCTCGCATCGTCTCCAAAAACGCCAAAGCCTCTGAAATGGAGGGTTTCAAGAATCCATTATGAGTGAGCGATCGCGGCAATTTGGGACAAAGCTGAAAACCGGGTGACATCTGGGATTTCCACTGCGCGATCGTTTCTGAACTGGGAATTGCGTAAAATGTGGTATTTCCTTCAACAGTTCTCAACCGCTGACTATAAAGATGCAGCAATTGTCCCCCTTGACTCTTCGGCGGATAAAATTCACCTATCCAACCCTTATATGCCCAAACTGCACAACCCAATAAAAAATTCATCTCAACAATGAACCTGCAACGATTAGTCATCTCACCCACGCAACGACAAAACCAACACATTCTCCTCACCGACAGCCAACAGCATTACCTGGTGCGAGTCTTGCGACTGAGTAAAGGCGATCGCTTTATTGCGATGGATGGACAGGGAAACTGGTGGTTGAGCGAGTTAGCGGCTAACTTGACCCAAGCTATCATTATTGAATCTATTCCTATCCAAACCGAATTACCCTGTACTATTACTTTAATGGTAGCGATGCCAAAGGGGAGTGGATTTGAGGATATCATCTCTGGTGCAACCGAACTCGGTGTAACCTGTATCATGCCCATTAAGAGCGATCGCACGATTCTCAACCCCAGTCCCCGCAAACTGGAACGCTGGCGGCGTATCGCCCAAGAAGCCGCGGAACAATCAGAACGTCAGATTGTACCTACGATTCTTGATCCCCTGGATTTTACCTCAGCTATTGAACAAGCTATCCACTCAGCCAGCCACTGTTATATTTGTGTCGCACGAGGTAACGTTCCTCATCTGTTAAATTGCTTACCCAACTCAGAAGTTTTCAACTCTAAACCAGAAAAGGGAGATGGGGGCGGGTTTAGTAACCTCAGGGTGACAACAAACGATAGTAGTAAAACCCATCCCTACGTTCAAAACCAGGTTCCCTCGAACGCGGTGAAGGGTCAAAACCATGTCCTCGAACCCAGTGAAGGGTCAAAACTTCCTGTTATCGCCATTGCGACAGGACCCGAAGGCGGCTGGACTCCCGCAGAAATCGAACAAGCCATCGTTGCTGGATTTCAACCCGTTTCACTAGGACACCGGATTTTACGTGCTGTTACCGCCCCGCTCATGGCTCTCTCTTTAATTGCCGCTAGTTTAGAGGTACAACAGGTAAATAGCCGGTAAAAAAGGATTAGATATTATTGAGTTTTGCTCCCCTTGTTTCCAGACGTTCCACCGAAACGTCAAGATAAGCTCCCCCTGCTCTCGACGATTATGCTTGACCAAGTTACTGATGCCTTTAAACAAAAAGACTACCGCACAGCGGCTCGGTTACTCAAACAGTTAGCCAAGGAAGAACCCAATAACCCTTGGGTGCGACTCTATATCGGACGCTTACATGAAGCCACGGGTAAGCTAGACGCCGCAGAAACCGCCTACCGCAACTTACTCAAAAATACCACGCATCCCAAAGTTATGACTCAAGCGCGTCAGGGACTTGGGCGTTTAGAAGCCAGGGAACAGGAAAAACGTCGCCAAGCTTTAGCCCAAGCCACGGCTGACCCCCAAAATACCCAATTTGGCATTTTAATCCTCGAACCTATTGAACCCCAAGCCAAACCCACCGCCGCCCAAACTTTGGCGAAGATCATGCAAATTGATCCCTACACAGCACGCCTGCAACTCCCTACACGCGGCTGGCGGTTGTATCGAGTTGGACCCATTGGCGAATTAAAATTTTATGCGTCATCCCTACAGCAGGGGTCAGTTCCCTGTTTTTGGGCAATTCTGGCGCAGATTCAATCCCTTAATGTGTTTAGCGTCCATTATTTTTCCCAAGTCAGTTCTGAGGAAGCTACAGTTGTCTGCGAAAATGATCAAGGTCAACTGGGTTCTCTCCCCTTCCAGTGGTCAGAAGTTAGTCAACTGGTGGAGGGACGCTTGCCTATTTTTGAACAAGTTGTGGATCTCGACGCTCGTGGTAAATTACAGCGTAAGACTCAAACCCAAGACTACGCCCAGTTTTGCGACTTGCATTTACCGACAAGAAAAACTATCCTGCGTTTGTGCGATCGCGATTATCAGTTTCAACAGGGAATTGAGCTATCCCTCCAGCAAAAGAGCCACCCAACCCAGGGAAAATCCACATCTTCCCTAAGCCATACAACCAATAGAATCAACTGGAATAACCTGCGGGGTTTTCTCAACCGCCAGCTTCCTCAAACCCCAGTTTGGTCAGATTTCACCAGCTTTGCCGAAACTGCTCTCGATTACCGAGAAATGCTGACTCGTTTACCTGCTCACATTGACCTGTTTCGCCGTCAAGAAAGCCTCTGGGATTCTGCCTTTGAGCTATACAGTGGACTGGTTTTCCTGAAAAATGACTAAAGGTTTCCGCTTTTTGCAGTAAGCCTAGTGATAAAAGAGCGATCGCACCCCCCACAGAAAACATGCGATCGCTCTTACCCAAGTCTACGCCCCATCAGGAACGCAGACTCTAGACACTCAAGACTTAGCCTTGTTGCGCTTCAACTTCAGCCACCATCAACAGTGTCTTCATCACAGAGTCAGGGTTCAAACTCATCGAGTCAATACCCAACTCAACCAAGAACTTGGCAAACTCAGGATAGTCACTCGGCGCTTGACCGCAGATACCAATCTTGCGACCATTCTTCTTGGCTTTCTCAATCACCATCCGTACCATTTCCTTAACCCCGTCGTTGCGCTCATCAAAGATGTGAGCCACCAAGGCAGAGTCACGGTCTAAACCTAAGGTTAACTGAGTTAGGTCATTGGAACCAATGGAGAACCCATCAAACACTTCACTGAACTGATCCGCCAAGATCACGTTGCTGGGAATCTCGCACATTACATAGACTTGCAGTCCATTTTCGCCCCGCTTCAAGCCGTATTTCTCCATTTCTGTCAGCACCTTGCGCCCTTCCTCAGGGGTACGGCAGAAGGGAATCATGGGGATTACGTTAGTTAAGCCCATGTCATCCCGAACTCGCTTGATGGCTTGACACTCTAAGCCGTAGGCTTCGGCATAGTTTTCATCGTAGTAACGAGACGCACCACGCCAGCCAATCATCGGGTTTTCTTCCTTCGGCTCAAACTGCTGACCGCCGAGGAGGTTGGCATATTCATTACTCTTGAAGTCGGACATCCGTAACACAACTGGTTTGGGATAGAATGCCGCCGCAATCATCGCCACACCCCGCGCCAACTTGTCTACGAAGAAGTCAGCCTTGCGTTCGTAGAGGTAGGTCATTTTGTAGATTTCCCGCTTGACGGTGGCATCTTCGAGCTTATCGAAGTTCAGCAGTGCCAAGGGGTGCACCTTAATATGATTAGCGATAATGAACTCTAAGCGGGCTAATCCCACGCCATCGCAGGGGATCGCCGCCAAACCAAAGGCTTCTTCTGGGTTCCCCACGTTCATCAAAATCTTGGTGCGGGTTGTGGGTAGGTTTTCCAGTTGGGTTTCTTGGACTTCAAAGGGTACAAGCCCTTCGTAAACCCGTCCTTCTTCCCCTTCGGAACAGGAAACGGTGACCTCTTGTCCACTCTTAAGTACACCTGTGGCATCACCACAACCGACAATCGCTGGGATGCCCATCTCACGAGCAATAATTGCCGCGTGGCAAGTCCGTCCACCTTGGTTGGTGACAATGGCTGATGCCCGCTTCATGATTGGTTCCCAGTCGGGGTCAGTCTTGTTGGTAACCAAGACTTCACCGGGTTCAAACTCATCAATCTTGTGGACATCCAGAATCACTTTGGCTTTGCCCTGACCAATCATTTCGCCAACGGCGCGACCGGTAACAGCCACCTCGGAGGTTCCTTTCAGCTGATAGCTCTTAAGGACGCTCTTTGACTTCTGGGATTGGACGGTTTCTGGACGAGCTTGGACGATGTACAAATCACCCGTTTCACCGTCTTTCGCCCACTCAATGTCCATAGGGGTGTAGACACCCCGGACTTCGGAGTAGTGGTCTTCAATAATACAACCCCAGCGAGCGAGTTGGAGAATTTCTTCGTCGTTGATGGCGTATTTGACTTGCTCAGGCTCTGACACGGATACGTTCTTGGTCAGTTTCGAACCACCGATGTCATAGATCATCTTGATTTCTTTGCTGCCCAAGCGCTTTTCGAGAATTGGGCGATACCCGTCCTTGAGCGTCGGTTTGAATACAAAGTATTCGTCGGGGTTGACAGCACCTTGAACAACGTTTTCACCCAAACCATAGGCGGCGGTGACTAGGGCGGCATTCTTGAAGCCCGTTTCTGTGTCGATGGAGAACATGACACCGGAAGAGGCTAAGTCAGAGCGCACCATTTTCTGCACCCCAACTGACAGGGCGACTTCAAAGTGATCAAACCCTTTGAGGGTGCGATAGGAGATGGCGCGGTCAGTGAAGATGGAGGCAAAGCAACGATGGCAAGCGTCTAAAACGTCCATGACACCGTAGACGTTCAGGTAAGTTTCTTGCTGACCTGCAAAGCTGGCATCAGGTAAGTCTTCAGCCGTAGCGGATGAACGGACGGCTACGTCAACAGCTTGGCTTTTCTCCTTGCACTCTTCTTGGTATTCCGGCTCAAACCGATCGCAAAATTCAGCGGTGACGCCATACCGTTCGCACAGCTTCAGGTAAGATTCTGCGATCGCGGTTCGCAGATCTTCCGGGAATGGTGTGTTGAGAATCAAAGACCGCGCTTGCTTACCCCGGACTCGCAAGTTACTCATATCCTCGACATCGAGGTCAGAAAACAGTTCGCGTAGCCTTTCTTCTAAACCTGCTTCCTTAACGAAGTAACGGTATGCATAAGCCGTCGTGGCAAATCCGGTGGGAACTCTGACGCCCTTAGCGGTCAGTTGTCGGATCATTTCACCCAGGGAGGCGTTTTTACCACCCACCAAGGGAACATCGACAATTCCTACCTCTTCAAACCACAGAATAAGAGCTTGCTCTTTGGACGATTGAGATGTTGTTGTTTCAGTAGCTGCAACCATTCAGTATTTCCTCCTACTTTTGGTTTCAGGTTCAGTTTACCGAGAGTCAGCCTGGAAAATTACTTTAGGTAATCTTTTCTTTAGGATCGGCTGTTTTTTATAGAACCATACTTCACAATCAAATTCGTAGTAATTTACACATTTAGTAGTAATTTACACATTTATCTTGTGGGAAGTCTGGTTACAGTCATGTTCATCGCTAATCTAGGCATCAACTCAACTTGAGAGTTTAAGCCGTCAGCTAGACTATCATTCCTTATCCCTATAGTCTGGATAGATTTAATTGATGTTTATCTTCATCAATTTTTTAGATTTTGACTTAGGGAGTAGATATATCAAACCCAGCCTTGTCGCGCTTGGGCGAGTTTGTAGCGTTGAAAAGTTACAGCGTTCTCCTTGAAGAATTGTTTAGCTAAAGGAGACTAGAAAAGTCGGAAACAGTCCTTTCTTTCAGAACACTTCTACCATAGCAGACTATCAAAAAATAGACAAGCCGTAACAGCTAATCTAAAAAAATAAAGCCACTATCTATATGGATATTAGCAACAATAATATTGTTTATTTGGGTTGGTAACGCGAATGATAGCTCTGGTTGTTATACGTCATTAGTTTAGATGTCTTACATTTTTCAATGATCCCCAGCTAGATGCGTCAAACCTTGTCTATTTATCGATCCATTTTGTGTTTATTTAGACAAACTTATTATAATTAAGATAGAGAATTTATACGTTTAATAGAGCGCGATCGACACGAATCTTTTTTTGAACATCCATAATTCCCCTTCCCCTATCCATCGGACTCATCCTCATAAAAATCCTTCGTTGTGGGAAACCCTGTGTCTTTAGACCGGGGTTGCTTACACCAGCAAATATGTTCAGGAGCGTGTCTATATGAATTTTCCTGACACCCCCTGCACCCAGACATGCCTCTCCGGCTGACTTACAAAGGGAGCTTTACCTCCGACTGACTCTTACCTTGCTAGACATGATAGCGCAATCACAGATTCTGACAAGATCTAAATTAGGATTGTAAACTTATGTAAAACAAACACGCTGTATCGATCATGATTTCTCGTCGCACCCTGGTGAACATTCTCTTGGCAAGTTGTCTAGCTTGCTTAACTTGGTTACACGTCACTCCCGCCGCTTATGCTCTCGGCGGTAAACAACCGCCACTAAATGAGCCTGCACCAGAGTTTACGCTACCGACTAATAGTGGGGATGGGGAGGTATCGCTCTCCGATTACCGGGGGAAATGGGTGGTTCTGTACTTTTATCCCAAGGATTTTACCTCAGGTTGCACTCTAGAGGCTCGTCGCTTTCAGCAAGATTTGCCTGAATATATAGAGAGAAATGCCCAAATTTTGGGAGTGAGTGCAGATGATGTAGACTCCCATGCCGATTTTTGTGACTCAGAGGGGTTGAAATTCCCCCTTTTGGCAGATACAGATGGGTCAGTGAGTAAGGCGTATGGCTCTTGGATGGGGTTTGTCTCCCTACGCCATACCTATATCATTGATCCTGATGGCATCTTACGGGAGACATTTCTCGGCGTTCGACCGGCGATTCATAGTACAGAAGTACTGGCACGGTTGGATGAGTTGCGCTCGGTGACCTAAGCCTCATCCACTATCAGAAGGAACCTGTAGGGGCGACCCGCTTGCATTGGTGTCAACTTAAGCGCCAACAGCAGGGGGAGCAGGGGGAGCAAGAGGAGGCGATTGAAATCGCTGCTATACAAACAAAGTCCGCCTGCGCGGACTGGGTTATAACTGGGGTAGCGTTCCCCGGATTTGGTATCACACTTCTAGTCCATTCAATTGGATCGGGTCGCCCATTACTCAACCCATTCGGCTTTCTCAACGACCCATGATCCGCCAACCCTTTGCAGAAGGAAAATGACAAATGAGAATGAGTCTCAAAGCCCTTGCTCCCCAGGATTGGATTGAAATTGATGATCAGTTTGTCAAGTATTTGTTACAAAAAGATACTCTGCTCAAGTCTCGACATTCAGAGGTATTTGCTAGTCTCCCCGGAACCGAAGCCAGTCAGAAAGAGGTTGACTTAATCTTTAATTAACCGGACATATCCGGGTATAGTGGTACAATGCTCCCAAGAATTGAGGATACCACTATTGTCAAATACGTCACCCCAAGGGAAGCAGCCGAAATCCTTGGGGTCAATGAGCGGACACTCAGGCGCTGGCATGAACAAGGGAAAATCGAAGCAATCTGGACCCAAGGGAAGCAGCGCCGATACAACGTCGAAAGCTATACAGCTAGAGCTAAATCTGGCTTGGACACCCGAATCAACATCCTCTACGCCAGAGTCAGTTCTCGCGCTCAAAAGCCCGCTCTCGACCGACAAGTCGAATATCTCGTCTCCAGATACCCAGACGGAGAAGTTGTCTCAGAAATTGGAGGAGGGCTTAACTTCAAACGCAAAAAGATGCTTGCCGTATTGGGACGAGTCATGTCAGGAGATGTCAAACGCCTTGTGGTTGCTCACAAAGACCGATTGGCGAGATTCGGATTTGACTTGTTTAGATGGCTCTGTGAACAAAACGGGTGTGAACTCGTGGTTCTCAATGAGTCAAGTCTCTCTCCTTGCGAGGAGATGGTTGAAGACATCCTCGCCATTGTTCACTGCTTCAGTTCAAGGCTTTACGGACTCCGCAAATACAAGACTCAGATCTCGGAAGATCCAGATTTACCCAAGCGTCGAACTCAATAAAGTTTGGCGTAAATGGTTAGCGGCTTGTCGATACTGTTTCAACCAAGCTATTGCTTATCAACGACAAAATAAAAGAGTTGGGAAGTTAAAGCTGAGAAATATTGTCATGCAATCCGATTTGCCAGGATGGGTCAAAGAAACCCCTTGCCATATCCGACAAAATGCCATATTCGATGCTCATAGAGCCGACAATGCAAGTGTTAATGCTAAATTTAGAAGCTGCCGGGACTTCCAGCAAATAATTAAGTTTAACGATAGTAACTTTAGTTCAGGGTGTTGGTATCCTCGCCTTACCAAAGGGTTAGAGTTTATCGCCTCTGAACCATTGCCTCAAGCTTGCTCAAATGCCACGCAACTTACATTTTCTAAGGGGAGATGGTTCGCCATTATCCCAGAAGAAGTGAAAGTTAATAGACAAGATAAAGATGGCGTTATTGCATTAGATCCAGGGGTCAGAACGTTTCTGACAGGGTTTGATGGGTCGAGGTTTGTTGAGCTGGGTCGGGGTGACATCGGGCGTATTACTAGATTGTGCCAACACCTCGACAATCTTTACAGTCGGATGAGTAAAGCGGGAAGAAAGCAGAGGCGAAGAATGCGCCAAGCCGCTAATCGAATGAGGGCTAAAATTCGCCACCTCATCGATGAGGCACACAAGCAGATTGTCGGCTATCTAACTAATAATTACCGAGTCATATTTCTGCCGACTTTTGAGACTTCCCAAATGGTTGCCAAAGCAAGCAGAAAGATTCGGTCAAAAACAGTTAGGTCGATGTTGACTTGGGCGCATTACCGTTTTGAGCTATTCCTCAACCAAAAAGCTGAGATGACCAACACGATTGTCATTACAGGTTCAGAAGCCTACACTTCCAAAACTTGTACTAAGTGTGGTCATATTCATCAAACGTTGGGAGGCTCTAAGGTTTTCAAATGCCCATCTTGCGGTCATGTTTTGCCGCGAGACATGAATGGCGCTTTGGGCTTTATGCTCAAAGCTTTGCGGGATACCGCCTTCACCATCAATTCAGATGGTGTTGCTATCGCTGCATTGTCCGGGAATTTCCCGTATTGTGTCGCGTAAATGTATCAGGTTCTAGATTTACTGCTGGATCATCTGCTGAAGCGCTTTCCCCAGCATTATCGACGCCATGATCAAACTATTGAGGCGATCGCAACAAATCAAGTTTGGTATATTCCTGACTTTGAGTCAGCACCTCTGGATTTAGCTGGGCGTCTGGTACAGGAGGATTTATTATTGATGGATCGATCGCGTCAAGGATATCGTTTAGTCGCGGCTTCTCTCTGTTTTCCTTTACGTTGGCGACTGCGAGAAAAGTTGGGGTGTCCCCTGACTCAAATCCACGCCCCGGTTCCCGGATATTCTGAAAAACTGGCGCATTCTGTGGATAGTGTGTTCAATCGCCTCAAATCTAGTCATCCGGTTTGGCGATTAAACTGGAGTATTGTTGAGTCCCCCGAACTATTTTTCCCTCCAGAGAACGCAAAACCCGGTTGGGAGACAACGATAAATTGCCAAAACGCTGGGGATAAGCTGTTTTTGAGACTTGAACGTCAGACATTAAGACGCTTAACCGGGAGTGGTGACATACTGTTTACCGTGCGTACTTATGTACATCCTTTGCGAGTGCTTGAAGATAATCCCCAGATGGCTCATAATTTAAGGGAAACTATCCAGCAAATGCCCCTTGAGATGCAGAATTATAAAAACTTACTGCCAATTCAGGAAGTGCTTTTGGGGTATCTTGAGTATATAGCTAGTTTCAAGCCTTTGTAAAATAGCAGCCTTGGTTGGACAAGTTTTTCAAATACTTTTACGTTCACACACAATTTATTGAAAACAGCCATATTACTAAATGATTTAATGTTCAAAAACTAAAAATAAATAATTCTTAATCTAGTAAATTAGTTTAATGTTTCATTGTTGTAAAATTTAATATATCAGTATGGCGAAAAAAAATAACACTTTAAAAAGCAGTACGATAAATAATTCATCTCCTCTAGTATCACTTTATTGGGATTGCCAAAATGTTAAAGTCAGCCAAGAGAGAGCCGAGTTTTTGCAAGCATTTGCCAACGAACAAGGTGATGTAATTTGTCAAAAAGCATATTCCAATTGGCAGCGAGAAAATAAAGACTATGCCAAATTTTTAAGTGGTATTGGTTTTAAAAGAATTAATGTTCCCTCCTTCACCAGGAACAGCGTAGACAATCAACTAATAGTTGATTGTATTGAAGAAGCCTATAGTAATGCCTCAGCTAATATCTTCATTATCGTATCAGGAGATGGTGACTTTACCAGTCTAGGTCATGTCTTAAAAAATAAAGGGAAGAAAGTCATAATTTTCGCTCAACAAGGTGGGGTTAGTCAGAGTCTAATTGATATTGCTGATGAATCCCACATCATAGAAAGATTAGATGAAATATCCAAACTTCCTTCCTTCCGCGACCCTTCTCTTCTCAATCGTGCCCTCACCCACCGTTCATACATTAACGAAAACCCTAGTGCAGGTGAAGACAACGAACGTTTAGAGTTTCTCGGTGATGCCGTACTAAATTTTATTAGTGGTGCGTTTCTCTATAATTATGATCCAGCGATGAAGATGAGCGAATCTCAACTTACACGTCTGCGAGCTAAATTAGTTGAAGAGCAACAGTTAGCAATATTTGCAAAAGAACTAGATTTATCTAAAAAAATGAGGTTAGGTCATGGTGCTATAAAAGAAGGAGGACGCAGAAATCCGTCTTTGCTCAGTGATACGTTTGAAGCCGTTGTTGGTGCTTACTTTCTCGATTCAGGTATTGAGGCAGTTATCACTTTTATTAAACCTTTGTTAAGTTCTGCAATTAGAGACCTCTGTTCCACTGAAACAACTCTAGATAATAGTATTCTCGTGGACTCCAAGGGTCGATTTCAGCAGTGGGCATTAGAAAAGTTCGTCCAGAATCCCGAATATTTTATTATCGATGAGTCGGGACTAGATCATGCTAAGGAATTCACTGCTGAAGTGCGCGTAAATGGTAAAGTTTACGGTGTCGGAAAAGGTCGCCGTAAACAAGATGCTGAAAAACTTGCAGCCGAAGCAGCACTTAAAAAAGTTGGAGTGGGATAAATCTGCGTGACCCACAGGATAGTGGCGTGGCACAGCTAAAATGGGAGATTAGCATTACATCCAGAAATTTATCAAATGGTTTTGGCAAGGAAGTCCTCAACCCCAACAAAATCTACGACACCCACCTGATCGGGATTATTGGGATTATCGGGATTTTCGCGGTTGTAGGGGCGAGTCGCTGCATATCGTAGGTGGTGTGAGAATTAAGGTATATCGACTCGCCCTTGTCCAAATGCGGTGTCAGATAGTTTCCGCTATCTAATACGGGGTTCCCCTGATCAAATGAAGGGTTGGGTGATGTTAATTGAATGCGGCGGGTCGCCTCTACCATTGTGTTTGGGTACACCGTGTAGTGCGATATATATATGAGTTGGGTTACTCTTCGAGAAGGCTCCTCGCCTACGTCCCTCAACCCAACCTACATCTTGCCTCCACACCTGTGGAAAACGGAAACTTTATTTAGATTGGGTATTGACTTAGGCACAACAGCTTGCTATCGTGTCCAGTAATAGGCATCTCGTTAAAGTTTCATAGAAAGTCCTCAGCTATGCTCAACTACAACAACTACTTTTATTTTTGGTTTAGGGAGGTTCACCGGAGGTGAGTAGAGTTCCTCATGGAACCCCCCGGTGGACCGCAGAGCGAAAGCTGCGGTCTTTTTGTTTTTTAAGGAGTATCTGGTAAGCAACCCCGGTCTAAAGACGCGGAGCAAAAGCCAAGCAAGTTGAAGCTGTGCTTACCAGCCTAAGTCTTAATTGACTACGTTATCGGCAAGTGTTTAAGACCTACCAGTGGATGCGTAGCTAGTCTGCTGCTCTAGAACCGAAAAGTTAAACAGTTTTAAGGTCACTGAAACAGTGCTTTTTGGATAGTTACCGACCGATAACATTGGCGAAGCTAACTTTACCCGAAAGGAGATTGAGGCAACCATACCTCATTGGAGGGGCAACCATACCCCTCCACCCCGAAAGGGGAATTCAATATTAGAGGCGGTTAAAACCGCTACCGCGCGTTCATCCCCGGTCTGAAGACACGGGGTTTCCCACAACGGAGGCGTTCTGATGACAACCTACCTGAGTAACTCGTTTACCTTATTTTACTTTTTTTGGTTCGGAAGTGGTTCCGGGTAGGTGATGCTGCGTTTAAATTTTGTCAGAACCCGGAACCCGCAAGGAACCGGGTTTTTTTGTTGTCCACTGATTGTATAAAGGAATTCGTCTGATGTTGAATGCTACACTTGCCACTCAATCCGATCGCCCAACTCTGGTTCATCTGTCGAATAGTATCACCTTCGGGGGTGAGGAACTGGTGATTATAGCCGGTCCTTGTACGGTTGAGAGTCAATCGCAGATGGAAACGGTTGCGACTCAATTGCAACGCGCCCCAGTTCAAGGGTTACGCGGCGGTGCTTTCAAACCCCGTACTTCTCCTTACTCGTTCCAAGGATTAGGGATAGAGGGACTAGAGATATTATCTCAGGTGCGATCGCGTCATCAAATTCCTGTGGTGACGGAAGTCATGTCCATTTCCCAAATCGATTTAGTGGCTGCCCATGCTGATATGCTTCAAGTGGGTAGTCGTAATATGCAAAACTTTGATTTACTCAAAGCCTTGGGTGAAGTTAATAAACCGATTCTGCTGAAGCGGGGACTAGCGGCGACTCTAGAAGAATTCGTCATGGCAGCTGAATATATTCTCAGTCATGGGAATTCTCAGGTGGTGCTGTGTGAACGCGGGATTCGTAGTTTCGATACCTATACCCGGAATGTTTTGGATTTAGGGGCAGTTGTGGCACTCAAGCAGATGACCTCATTACCTGTGATTGTAGATCCTTCCCATGCGACGGGCAAACGGGAATTAATTCCCGCCTTAGCGAAAGCGGCTGTCGCAGTGGGTGCGGATGGATTAATCATTGAGTGTCATCCAGAACCGGAAAAATCCGTATCTGATGCCCGTCAAGCGTTATCGTTAGATGATATGGTGCAGTTGGTTCACAACTTACACCCCGTCGCCGCCGCCGTCGGGCGAAAAATTCCAGCCAGTTTAGCTGCTGTGTCAGCTTGATCCGTAATTTTCGCGATCGCGCAAACCAAACAGGGATCTAATTTTTTAGTTGAGTTTTCGGCTAATGCGATCTTCTCATCCCGGAACCCGTTCCGGGATGTTGTCATTTTGTCACCCCTTCAGGCTGGATTCGCTAAACTGCTTTCCGCACAAGGAGTATAACTATTCCCATAACTAGAAAACCAACTCCCCACCAAAGAGAGTTGCCAGGGAAACTCTTGAGCAAGAGGGTTACGATTCCCGAAGTAAAAAGCGACCACCCTATCGTTGTTCTATATTGCATAAATTATAGCTAAGCCTCAAAGATTTAATGAACAGGGATGTACCCTGAGATACTGCTTAGGATAGTCTGGAAATCAGATGACAACCTCCATCAATAGAGATAGAGGGATTGCAACTGCTTCTTTTATTTGACTGTTATATCCACTTGAATTGCCTATCCAGACTAGAACTGCTGCAATTAGCTTTTTTCTCTCAGATTTGACTCAAACACAGCATTCGTCAAGTCAGCACCTCTAAAGCATGTCCCGGAAAAATCTCTAATTTCTCGAACGGCGAGGATCAGGGAGTGCATCGTCAGCCAGAGAAAACTCACCGATAAACAACTCCAGACAACTCCCAAACTTAGCTTTTGCCCACTTAAAAACGCGATCGCACTCGTTCCCACCAGAAACGCAAACCCATACCCCGCTAGAGTTCCCGCCACTGTTATCGCAATGGCGACTAACCGACTTGTGAGTTTGAAACTGACAATCGCTGTGATATTCCTCCCAACACCGCCCCGAAAATGGCAATTTGAGGATTGTTGTCACTCATGCTTCCAGCATAGTGGTCAGTGAACAGTAAACAGTGAACAGTGATCGATAACTGATAACTGATAACTGATAACTGATAACTGATAACTGATAACTGATAACTGATAACTGATAACTACCTGAATTACCGGGAATTCACGACAGGAATGTGACCATTGATATAGTAGTTTCGGGTTCCTTTAGCATTAAGAGCTTCCCCTAACCGATTCAACGCATGAACGTAAGCGGCGGTTCGTAGGGAAACAGCTAACTCCTTAGAAATTGACCAGATCTGTTGGCTTTCCTCCACAATTTTCTGTTTCAGATGCTCATTCACTTTTGCCAATGTCCAATAGAGTCCACTGCGGTTCTGCACCCATTCAAAATAGCTCACCGTCACCCCTCCCGCATTGACTAAAATATCGGGAAAGACGAGAATTCCTTTGCTATCTAAAACTTTATCGGCTTCGGAGGTAATTGGACCATTTGCCACTTCAAAGATATATCGGGCGCGGATATCATTGACATTATCCAGGGTAATTTGATTCTCCAACGCGGCGGGAATGAGAATGTCTACATCTAAGGCTAAGAGTTCCGCATTGGTTAACTGTTCATGTTCCACAATATTGCAAACGGTGTCTTGACAGTAAACCGCTTGCAGGCTTTGACTTGAGGTTTTATACTGACGAATGCTGGGAATATCTAAGCCTTTTTTGGCATAAATTCCGCCTTGAGAATCACTGATGGCGACAACTTTATACCCGGCTTTTGCCAACAATTCTGCCAATACCGCCCCGGCTTTACCAAATCCCTGAATCGCGATTGTGGTATATTGGGGAGTCAGATCCAGTTTAGGCGCTATGGATTCAATCACAAAGTAAGCCCCAGCCGCGGTTGCGCCGTCGCGTCCCACACTTCCACCCATGGTGATGGGTTTACCGGTGACGACACCAGGACTAATTTGACGGCGGATGATACTATATTGATCCATCATCCACCCCATAATCATGGCGTTGGTGTAAACGTCAGGGGCGAGAATATCAACATCGGGTCCGATAAAATCTGCGATCGCGTCAATGTAACCGCGACTGAGGCGTTCGAGTTCTAGTTTGGATAAGGCTTTGGGATTTACTGTCACTCCCCCTTTAGCACCACCGAAGGGTAGATTTAAGACGGCACATTTAAACGTCATCCAAAAGGCGAGGGATTGAACTTCATCCAGGGAAACGTTGGGATGATAGCGTACACCACCTTTTCCGGGTCCCCTGGTGTCATCATATCGCACCCGATACCCTTGTACCATTTGTAATGAGCCATCATCCATGCGAACCGGGATGGACACACTAAGGCTCATTTTGGGATGCTTTAAGCGTGCGATCGCATCCTCAGAAATTAAGACATGTTTCATCGCGGCTTGCAATCTGGTGCCAGCATCGGCTAATAATGAATCAGACATTCCATTGTTCCTCCTATTGGACTATTGGATTGACGACGCGAGAGAATTTCACAGCAAGGCAAATCCCCCCTGGGGTTGGGTTGAACTGGGGAACTCAATCACCAGCGTTAGCCTCAGCATTGCTGGCTTGACGATTCAACTACCCCAACTTACTCAGCTTCGCCTTGAGGCGTCGCTTCGCGCTCAGTTGGGGATTGCATCTGTCGTCCACCGCAACTGCAAGTACCTGGAGAGGCGCTCACCTTTGGTTTCATCCGACGACGCATCAGGGACGGCTGAAAAACGCCCCGTACTCTCCCAGTCTTGCCGAGAGAGCAACACTCTAAGCGCAACATTCCTGGCACCAACTAAATCAGCATGGAGAGTATATCCACACGGCTGACACACAAACGTTAGACCCTTTTGAGGTCTATTTTCTTTAGATGTGTGACCGCAGCACGGACAAGCCTGAGAAGTGTAATGAGCATCTACTTTTACAGCCAAACTACCAGACAACACAGCCTTATGTCTCACCTGTTTGCCACTGAAAAACTGAGTCTTATTCCGAGTGTCTGCTGCAACGGCAATATAACGTTGTCCAACATCCACGCCCATGACTCTATTGATATCGGTTGGTGTTAGCTCTGGTACTTCTACCTCCATGCTCACCAACAAGTAGTAAGTTTTGGTGGCGCGTAAGTACCAAAGCTTTGCTGCCCCGATTTTAGCTACTCCAGACTTAATCATTTCAAGGTGCTTGGAGTAGCCATGATAATTTACCTTGAGCCGACCATTTAAAGTGATGACACTCACTTTTTGGTCTTTAACAAATGAGTAGTCGCGTTGGTAATTTAATGTGCAGGTACGAGAAACATACTTGGGTGGTTTATCCAATCCCTTGTATCGTTTCTTGGTACGACCCGCCTTAATTGCCTCCTCGTTTTGTTTAAGTTTTGTCCGTAATGACTTGTAGGTTGCCCCAACTTGACGAGGAACATTGCAAGCCATTTGCGAAGAAAGCTTAAATTGCTCTCGCAGGGTGTAGTAAACTTCCTTCTGGATCTTGGTGCCGTTGTAGGTTTTGCCCATCTCAGAAGCCACACCGGACGTGTAATTCAGTGCATCCCTATATGCCAAAGAAATCACCCGAAGCTGTTCTTTTTGCTCCTGGGTGACTTCTAGTTTTAATTTGGCGGTTAGAGTTTGCTGCATGATTACTTCACGAGATAGCTTCATATTAGCATCTTCTTGGATGCCTCCGTCCCTCCCTTTCCCGCCATTCCTCCCCACCCTAAGCGTCGTGAGCTGGACGCTCACTTGCTTTGAGGATGGGGAAGAATGGCGATTTCAGGTCAACGGATAACGGCGAAACACTGAGGCTCTACCTGAGACAAGCAAGCGTCTTGCTCGTGCTGGGTGAGTGGGGTTGTTGTCCATTACTGTCCACTGTTCGACGGATAGCGCTTACAGATGAACAAAGCAGCGTTTTAATCTCTCCTTTTTCGAGGAAAGATTAAAGCCGATGGGATTTGTCCTTACTATGATTATTTCACGAGACTTGATTAAATTGTCAATAAAGTGTAGTTTTTGTTACTTTTTTAAGATAAAGTTAACATTTAGTCGGTTTGTAGTTGCGCTGTCGAAAGCTGGTATATAGCTCTGACTTATAATATCAGCGCGATCGCTATTCCTCTAATCGCTAATTCACTCTCTCATTTCTGGAATGTATGGACATAAGCATAACCATCTGTTTTCCAGATTGACTCAAAATACTTCCAGTTGATGCTTTGCAGTTTTCCTTTGACTGTAGTCAAGTCAAAGACCCGATAAGCTCTCACTGTCACTCGCCCAATGTGCGTTCCTTGATTTTTCCCGGTGGGGACAATGGCGCGAACAATATCACCTGTCTTAAATCCATGAAACTCTTTGGTGCGAGTTCTAACGCTATGACTGCCATCTTTTTTTCGGCGTGGGAAACCAAATTTATTGATTTGTGCCATTTTCCGATGCCCATGTCCCGTTGCCTTGATTACCAAAGGATTAATGTTGCGAGTTATTAAATTCTCTGGGGTTGATTGTCCTACGCTTGCAGCATCCAGCCAATGGGTTTTCGGTAAACCTAGGCGGGTACGATTAAACTTTGTCCTGCCACCTGTCCCCGTTTCAACAGGCAAACCCGTAGCCCTTAGCTGTTCTTGCAACGCCCATCGGGTAGAGTTGACGGCAGCAGTATCCTTAAGGGGACGTTTGGCTTGAGCTAATATTCGTTGGAGAACATCCGGTTTCTTTTTGAGAAACTGCTCTACAGATTGGGTTCCTTTTTTCAGGTTACATGACTCACAAGCTAGACATAAATTAGAGATTCGATTGCTGCCTCCTTTGGATTTGGGGTAGATATGTTCAATCTGTAAGGGAACACCGGAAACTCCACAGTAAGCACACTTGCGGTTCCATTTGTCCAATAGATACTCCCGGACTTCGTAACCAAAAAGTTCTCCTTGCTGATACTCAATACCAGGTTCAGCCGCAAATGCGACTCGGTTTCCTTCTAAAATGGCTAGTCCAGTTACTCGGGAGCCCGGATCAATTTTTAGTCGATGTTCCGTAACAATGGGCTTTTTTACCTCCTGTTTCAAAATAATGGTGAAGGGATACCGTTTCCACACAGCCGCCCTACCAGAAGAAAGAAGCTTTCTGGCTTTAGCGGGATGACAACTGTTGAGCGGTTCCTGGTTTTGACTAATTACGAAAACTCGCATAATACGAAACTCCTATTGCTAGGGTAAATTGTGCCTCGTCAATGTTATTAAGGCTTGTTTAGCCTCGCGTCACTGGCTATACCTAAATCACCTGTTTAAACGAAAGACGGCTTTTAGACTATGAGCTGGCAAGCACTTATAGATTCCATGACCCTAATAACGTAGCGTTTGCTTAGACTGGCTATCCATCAATGGATTGATCGTGTTGTCCACGGTTGTCCAGTGTTAGGCGGATAGCACTCTGGCTGAAAATAGGTTGGAATCCCCCCTACTTCAAGGTTTGGCTCGATTGTATGGAAGTAGGGCGACTAAACAATGCTGCAAAGTCGCACGGTGAAACAGTGGCGATTTTTGGGCTGGGGGGAACTTCCGTTTAATCGTTGTTTGTTATTCCTTCAATCACCTCTTTCGCCTTTTCTAACACATTTTTATCCGGCTGAGATTCTTTATATTTTTCCATTTCCTCGTCGTAAAGTTTTTCCACCCCTTTTTTGGGATCTTTCGTTAGTGCTTCTGTCGCTTCCTCATACGCCTCTTCTTTCTCTTGCGGCGACGAGAATCCTAATTCAGTCTTTTCTGCTGTCGGTGGAGTCGTTAAGGGCGTATCAGAGGCGGCTAAAGCGGCTTGATGATTCACGAGCAATAAATTCCCTAGATTTATTAACGTGATTAAACTGAAAGCCCACAGCATTGTGCCAATCCGTCGCTGAAAAATGATCAAAAATTGTGGCATTGAAATCTCCTTTTCGGCGTCAACCCGAACTTGATTTGAAATATCAAATGATATCCTAGCTACTAACGACAGCCTTGGCTTCTGCCCGTAGATAGATCTACCCATTCTATAATCAAAGCCAATCCTCAAGGTGAGCAGGTCAGATTTGCTTTCTTGATCAATTGAGAGAGTCCCTACAGTAGCTAAACCTGTGCCGACAATTAACTTATGAATTATTAATACTGTTATCTATCAACCAAGTCGATAGCATCTTTGTCAACTCCTGATTAAGCGCTTTATACCCCCTGCGGTTGATGTGCAAAGTATCGTAAACGTATTGGCTTTGCACTTGCTGATTCTCATCCAGGAGCGAATAGGCATCTAAAATTAAGACATTTTTGGCTTTTAGTGAGTAGAGGTAAGCATTGACTTCTTTAACCGCTTGGGCGACATCAGGTGACCAAAAGGGTTGACGAATCAGCGGAACCGGACCAATGGGAAAAATGGTTGTTAATATCACAGTTGCATCACGGTTTAGTGAACGAGCGACAATCTGTTGAATATTAGCCTTGCAGTTGCTGATAATGGTGGCTTTTTGCTGAGGAAATAGTGGGATTGCTTTTAAGTCGTTAATTCCCACTTGGACAACGATAATATCGGTGTTTAAGGGTAAAATATGTTGCTCAAAACGTCCCAATACCTGAGTTGAGGTTTGATTGCCAATGCCGCGATTAATAAAAGAAAAGCCATTGAGCTTTGCTGGAGCAACCCACATAGCTGCTCGCGAATCCCCAAAGAAGACGACGGTTACTGGGGATGTAGTTAATGAACTATCGGGCAATGAATCGTTATTAAATGTTTGTAGTCCGAAGGGATCGAGATTGGTTTTATTTAGCTGTATGTAGTATGATTTTGCTTGAGAGAATAGAAAAATATTAATAACAAACGATAGAACCAATGCGACCAAAATTAATAAAAATATCAACTTAAATAAGCGCTTTCGTTTCTGCATTCCGGTAAAAATTTAAGATCCTGTAAATATATTTAAAGTTTAAATATAAAGTCAATTAAACTTTACTGAATAATCCAAAACTTTAGTCCTAGGCTTAAGCTTAAGTCAGTACCATTCAAATCAAGTCTTTGACAGCTTATTATCGGGCTGAATTTGCTCGAAACCCGTCAAAATTTCTTTAGGAATTCCCCGTGGGCGCATCGTAACTAAATCCACCCACACCCAGATTGCTTCGGCAATAACTAAGGGTTGCACTTGTGCTAATCGATGAATTTCATCTGCTGTAGCCAAGTGGTGATTTCTAGGGTATCATCTGCTATAGCTGGACGCAAATAGTCTATTTCAATTCGACGCATGACAAACACACCTCCCAGTTTTCGGCATTGTGCCAAAGAATAGCCCAGGAGTTGGGCGTGTTCCACGGCGGCTTGTTCGAGATAATTCTGGTAAACAGCATTGTTTACATGTCCGAGGACATCGATTTCGTAATGCCGCACCCGCAATTGCCTGGTATAGATTTGCATTGGCTTCACTGTGGTTGGGATTCTCAGGGTTGAGGATACACGCTTTGGTGAGTCCCCAGCTAAGGTAGCATACCGACGACTCTGGGATGGGTACGTCTATGACTGTCTCTATTTGCCCCGGCTAACACCACCGAGTATTTCAACAGTGTGTTTGATCGTTTATTATAGAAATTGAGCTGTTCTATTTTTTATGTTGCCATTAACCCGTAGAAATCATTAACAAACGAATGCTGAAGTGGGTAGCGGCAAAATATCTAAATGTCTAGAACATTGATAATCGCTTCTAGCCAGATTAGGCACAATCAAGAGACGGCTTGCCACTCTCAATGTTTGTTGCTTCATTGAATGGTGAATTTCTCAGGGAAAACTACAAAATATTGGTTTGACTTTTTCGTCATTTAATGGTGTCAGCTTTGTTGATTGATTTACTGATAAAAACGTAAATTTTCTTTAACTCTTTACCGTTTAACATAAAAAATCCGTAAACTCGCGCGGATCTTTGCAGTCTAGTTGTAGGTAGATACACGAGTTAATTGTTCAACTCTATGCATGGCAGATATAACCGACCCGTTTTTGCAACAGGGATGTTTCTAAAGTCATACCCTTAACCTGAAGTTCAGTCTTTTTATCACTGGCGCCAAATAAGCCCAAGTTTCTGTGATCGGTAGAGTTTATATGTTGTCCTTTTTCAATCGACTGTTAATCGATGGGTTAATTCATTGCTGTAATGACGGGCTATCCGGTTCCAGCCCAATTCATCTAGTGTTAATATGTGGCGGTGTTTTCGCCATAATTGGGTTATTGGCTACAGGTTTAGCCGGCTTAAGACAAACTCAAAGACAAAGAAACGCTACCGCTCAACCCAATTCCCCCAAAACCTTGACTGAAACTATACCAGTTGATTACGCCACCCTGTTTCAAGCGATTCCCCAAGCGGTCATTGTTACCAATACAGAGGGTTTTATCCTTAAGGTCAACTCAGCCTTTATTCACCTATTTGGTTACCAGCAAGAAGCCGTAGTGGGACAACCCTGGCAACAGTTGTATACTAATCCCCAGGAGTTTGAGCGACAGAGTTGGAATCCTGATTCTGTGGATTTTAATCAGTCTAAACCCATTAAATATCGACGCCAAAATGGGGACAATTTTATCGGTGAAACCCTCAATAGCGTCATTAAAGATAGGGAAGAAAAGGTTGTCGTAATTCTCTGGCTGATTCATGATATTAGCGATCGCCAACACACTGAACTCGCCCTGCAAGCCAGTGATGAACGCTTAAACCTGCTGATTGACGGGATTAACGACTATGCGATTTACCTAATTGATACTGAGGGTAAAATTGTTAGCTGGAATGCAGGCGCTCAACGTCTGAAAGGGTATTCAGCTTCAGAGATCATTGGTCAACATTATCAGTGTTTTTTCCTAAAAGAAGACCAAGAAAACGGCAAACCTGAACAATCTTTACAAATTGCCGCCCAAATGGGTCGATTTGAGGATGAAGGGTGGCGTATGCGGCGGGATGGTTCGCAGTTTTGGGGTACAACCATTATTACAGCACTGCGCGATGAAACCGGATACCTACGGGGATTTGCCAAAGTCACCCGCGACATTACCGAATCCAAGCAGGCTGAGGTGCGCTTACAACTGTTGGAACGGGCGATCGCGGCGAGTAGTAATGGTATCCTGATTACTGATCCAAATTTACCCGATAACCCGATTATTTTCGTCAATCCCGGCTTTGAGAAAATTACGGGTTATTCAGCGCCAGAGGTTTTGGGAAAAAATTGTCGCTTCTTACAAGGGGATAATCATCAACAACCTGGCTTAGATAAGCTGAAAGCGGCGTTAGAAAACGAACAAGACTCTCATGTCATCGTGCAAAACTCTCGCAAAGATGGTACACGCTTCTGGAATGAACTGTCCGTTTCCCCCATCCGCGATAGTAACGGCAAACTCACCCACTATATTGGCATTCAAACGGATATTAGCGAACGTCGCCAAGCCGAACAAGAGCGCGATCGCATCTTTGACCTGTCCGTTGATATGCTTTGTATTGCGGGGTTTGATGGCTATTTTAGGCGTCTGAATCCCGCCTGGGAAAAAACCTTAGGTTGGAGTGAAGCTGAACTCTTAGCCCAACCTTATCTAGAATTGGTTCATCCCGATGATCGCGCCGCGACTCTGGCGGAAGCCGAAAGTCTCACAACCGGGAAAGACGCCATCGCCTTTGAAAATCGCTATCGCTGTTCAGATGGTTCCTATCGCTGGCTGTTGTGGAATGCCAAAGCCTTAGTGGAAGACGGATTAATTTATTGTGTTGCTCACAACGTCACTGAACGCAAGCAAGCCGAAGCCGCCTTACGAGAGAGTGAAGCCCGCTTCCGTACCATGGCAGATAGTGCGCCTGTACTGCTTTGGGTGGCTGGAACCGATGGGTGTTGTACGTTTTTTAACCGCCCCTGGTTAGAATTTACCGGACGCCGTTTAGAAGATGAACTCGACGAGGGTTGGGTAGAGGCGGTACATCCAGAGGATAAGCCTAATTGCCGACAAACCTATAGTTATGCCTTTAACCGTCGCCAATCCTTTCGCATGGAATACCGACTGCGACGCGCTGATGGGGAATACCGTTGGCTCTTAGATACAGGTATTCCTCGGTTTGGTGACGATAGCAGTTTCTTGGGTTATATCGGTTCTTGCATCGACATCACAGATGTAAAAGAAAGTCAAGCCGCTCTGGAATATTCCCAATCCCTGCTATCTGGGGTATTAAATAGTTCCCTGGATGGGGTAATGGCATTTGAAGCCGTTCGCGATCGCCAAGGGACTATTACTGATTTTAAATGGTTGTTGATCAATCCCGCCGCCGAACGCATGGTGGGACGGACGAGTGAGGAACTCATGGGTAGGCATTTACTCGTGGAAATGCCGGGAAATCGCCAAGAAGGACTCTTTGATTTCTATGTTCAGGTAACAGAAATCGGTATCCCCATTGAGCGAGAATTTCATTACCACTACGACGGGATTCAGGCTTGGTTTCAAATCGCCGCCGTCAAATTAGGGGATGGGTTTGCCGTTACCTTTGGGGATATCACTCATCGCAAACAAGCTGAGGAAGCCTTACATCAGAAAAACTCAGAACTGCAAGCGATTTTTAATGCCCTTCCAGATTTGTATTTTAGATTGAGTCAAGATGGAACCATTCTCGACTATAAAGCCACCAACCAGGGTGAATTATATGTCGAGCCAGAACAGTTTCTAGGACAGCCTGTATACAATGTCCTACCTGCTGATGTGAGTGAGAAAATTCATCAGGCGATCGCCCAGGTGATTCAAAGCCTATCCCCGGTGAGTCTGGAGTATTCCTTATCCTTAGCAAAAGGAGAGCAAAACTATGAAGCCAGACTCGTGCCATTTTTGGATAATCAGATTATTGGGATTATCCGTAATATTACCGAGCGCAAACAGATTGAGCAACAACAGCGCCAAGCCGAAGCCGCAATTCGGGGTTTATATCGAGTCGCGGCTGCACCCAAACTCACGTTTGAGCAACGCCTGCAAGGACTCTTAGCCCTGGGGCGGCGTCATTTTGGTCACGATGTCGGTATTGTGTCTCGGATTGAGAAAGGGCGCTGTCTGGTGATTGCGGCTCAAGTTCCCCCCAATGGATCGAGACAAGTGCAGGCGGGGGATAGCTTTGAATTAGAACAGACGATTTGTCGCGAAACAACCCAAGCCAAAGAACCGATCGCGTTTGAGTTGGATCAAGATACAGAGTGGGCAAATTATCCAGCCTGTCTAACGTTTGGGATTAAATCTTATCTGGGTACGAGTGTCAAGGTAGCCGGAAACATTTATGGGGCGCTGTGCTTTTTCAGTGTTCAAGAACGTCCCGCCACCCTCACCGCCAAAAATCCCTCGGCGTCCCATCAACTGCTCAAACTCATGGCACAGTGGGTAGGTCATGAGATCGAACGTCAACAAGCTAAAACTGTATTAGAGCGGCAATTACAACGCACGTTGCTGCTTAAACACATTACCCAAGAAATTCGCCAAAGCTTAAATAGTGACCATATTTTTCAGACAGCGGCGACGCAAGTGGGTCAGGTATTTGGCGTGAATCGTTGCTTGATTCATACCTATTTGGCAAAGCCTTCTCCCCAAATTCCGTTGGTGGCGGAATATTTAGAACCGGGTTATGAGTCTACCCGAGAGCAAAGGATTCCAGTTTTGGGTAATCCTCACACCCAAGCGGTGCTAGCGCAAGATCAAGCCGTGAGTTCCGAGAATGTTTATACTGATCCACGACTAGAGGGGGCGGATTTTCTTTGTCGTCAGATTGGTCTTAAATCCATGCTTTCGGTGCGTACTTCCTATCAGGAGCAGACCAATGGTATTATTTGTTTACATCAATGCGATCGCTTCCGGGAATGGAATGCCGATGAGATTGAATTGTTAGAGGCGGTAGCGGCGCAAGTTGGGATTGCTTTAGCTCAAGCTCAACTCTTAGAACAGGAAAAACAACGGCGGGAAGAACTGACGCTGAAGAACCTCGCCCTCCATAAAGCCAAACGGGAAGCAGAAGTCGCCAATCGAGCCAAAAGTGAGTTTCTGGCGATGATGAGCCATGAAATCCGCACGCCGATGAATGCGGTGATTGGTATGGCTGGGTTGTTGTTGGATACTCAACTGACGCCTCAGCAACGAGACTTTGCGAATACGATTAGTAGTAGTGGTGAAGCGTTGCTGACGATTATTAATGATATTCTGGATTTCTCGAAAATCGAATCCGGCAAACTGGAATTAGAAGAACATCTCTTTAATGTGCATGTTTGTATTGAGGAAGCGTTAGATTTAGTGGCGTCCCAAGCGGCGGCGAAAGGATTGGAACTCGCTTATTTAATTGAACCCCAAACTCCAAGCAATGTGGTGGGTGATATTACCCGCCTGCGACAGATTCTGGTGAATTTGCTGAGTAATGCGGTGAAGTTTACTCAACAGGGAGAAGTGGTGGTGTCAGTGGTGAGTCGGGCGGTGTCTGGGGAAGCCCGTAGAGACGTTCCGGTGGAACGTCTGGAAGCCCCTAGACAGGAGATTAAAGCCTATCCAAGTGGGATTGACAACGCCCAAGATTACGAACTGCAATTTACAGTCAGAGATACGGGAATTGGCATTCCGCGCGATCGCATGAATCGTTTGTTTAAACCGTTCTCTCAGGTGGATGCGTCTATGACCCGCAATTATGGCGGAACGGGACTGGGTTTAGCGATTAGTAAGCGTTTAAGTGAACGGATGGGTGGGCGCTTGTGGGCGGAGAGTGAGGTGGGCAAAGGTTCGACGTTTTATTTCACGATTGTGGTGAAATCAGACCCCCATTCGGTCACGGCTGAGTTGGATACACCCCAACCGGAGTTACGGGGAAAACGGTTACTGGTGGTAGATGATAATGCTACGAATCGCCAAATTATTACCCTACAGGCGCAGTCGTGGGGGATGGAGGTGATAACGGCGGAATCGGGAGAGCAAGCGTTGAATTGGTTAGCCGCAAGAGAACCTTTTGATCTGGCGGTTTTGGATTGGCAAATGCCAGAAATGGATGGTTTTACCTTAGCGTTACGCATTGAGGCGTTACCGAAGAGTGAACCACTTCCCTTGGTCATGCTCAGTTCTGTGGGTCGCCAAACCCCATACCAACCCGATGATATGCCTAACTTTGCGGCGTTTCTCACCAAGCCGATTAAGCAATCCCAGCTTTATAATGTGTTTGTGGCAATTTTAGGACGTAGGCGAATCTCGGTGCGTCCGGGCGAGCGCTTATCGGGACTGCTTGAGGCTCAGTTTGCCCAGAATCTACCGTTACGCATTCTGCTCGTCGAAGATGTGGCGGTCAATCAAAAGGTGGCTCGCCAGATGTTGCAGCGATTGGGATATCGCGCGGATGTGGCGAACAATGGACAAGAGGCGCTGGAATCCCTGGGTCGTAAGTCCTATCAGGTGGTGTTCATGGATGTGCAAATGCCTGAAATGGACGGATTGGAGGCAACTACCCGCATCCGGGCTCAAGGGGCGTCAGCTTGCCAACCTTGGATTATTGCCATGACGGCTCATGCGATGCAGGGAGACCGAGAACAATGTCTGCAAGTGGGCATGAATGACTATATCAGTAAACCGATTCGACCGGAAGCCCTGGTTCAAGCGTTGAATAACTATTCCCAGGTGCTGGCTCAAGCAGGCAGAGATAGCATAACGGATCATTCAGATGAGGACGTATTGGTGCCAGAAACACCCTCAGATTCTAGTGCAACTCCCGCCCTAGATCGTCAAGTGCTGCAAGATTTAAGAGAAATAGCCGGAGACGATTTTGAGGGGTTAATCGCGGAGGTGATTGACTCTTATCTGGAAGACTCCCCTCCTAGGGTACAAGCGATTCATAGTGCGATCGCTCATGATGATGCTAATGCTCTGCACCAATCCGCCCATGCGTTGAAATCATCAAGTCTGACGATTGGTGCAACGGGTTTAGCACAACTGTGTGCGGATTTAGAAGCGCGGGGTCGCACGGGAAACCTAGAGAGTGTCTTAACCCTGCTTTCCCAGTTTGATGCAGAGTATGAGCGAGTTGTCGCCGCGTTGCAACAAGAGCATCCGAGGAAACGATGATGAATGAGCCTGACTTTCAGCATGACTCACCCTTGATTTTGATTGTGGATGATGAAAAGACCCTACGCCTGGTGCTACGTCGGGCGATGGAGCAGGAGGGCTATCGGGTGTTGGAAGTGGGGGATGGGCATCAATGTCTAGCGCGTTGCACCGAACAGTTACCGGATATTGTTTTGTTAGATGCGATGATGCCGGTGATGGATGGCTTTACCTGTTGCGCTAAGTTACAGGAAATGTTTGGTCAGGACTGTCCCCCTATCCTGATGATTACTGGACTCAATAATCAGGAATCGGTAGACCGAGCTTTTGAGGCAGGCGCTACGGATTATATCACAAAACCGATTCATTGGGCGGTGCTGCGGCAACGGGTGCGTCGATTACTGCAAACCCGTTGGATTATGGCAGAGTTGCGTCGCAAAATTGAGCAGGAACGGGTGTTGAAGGCGAAGTTAGAGGAAATGAATCAGGAGTTGCAGCGGTTGGTTGATTTGGATGGGTTGACCCAGATTGCCAATCGTCGGGCGTTTGATGAGGCGTTGCAGCAGGAGTGGAAACGATTGGCGCGGGAGCAAGCGCCCCTGGCGTTAATTTTGTGTGATATTGATTTTTTTAAGCCATACAACGATACTTATGGGCATCAAGCGGGAGATGAGTGCTTGAAACAGGTGGCTGATATTTTGCGTAAAGCGGTTAAGCGTCCAGCGGATGTGGTGGCTCGGTATGGGGGTGAGGAATTTGTGATTATTTTACCGAATACGTCCCTCAGAGGTGCAATGCAGGTGGCAGAATCGATTCGGTTGAAAGTGAAGGCTCGGGCGATTGTCCATGAGGGGTCTTTGGTGAGTAAGTTTCTCACCTTGAGTTTTGGGGTAGCTGGCGTGGTTCCGCCGCCAAGAACTACACCCGAAAGGCTGATAGCTGAGGCAGATCAAGCGCTTTATAAGGCAAAGGTGCAAGGGCGCGATCGCGTGGTGGGGAATTTGGTTGAAGTTTGATTGTTATTCGTCATTTGTAGTGGACTAACACAGTACTTAACCTTACTGGCTTTCCAGAACTTCTAAAGTCAAAATACCCTTTCGTTTCTTTACGATTAGTTCGATAATCTCTAACCACTGGGAACCGATTAAAATATCAGGTAGTCCTTCTCCAACGTGAACGGGAATGGTAAACTCTTGGTGATCAATAATGACTTTTCCTTCATAGATATCAAAAAGCTCCTCTCCTCGCGCCGTTTTCATCTCAATTTCAGATGAAATCAAAGACCACCCCAAAGCGTCTATATCTTGAGAGTTAATTGCTAGCCAACCTGTCGTAAAACCTGTATCTAGAAGTGCTTCAACGGCAAAGCAATCGTCGTTTGCTGCAATCAGTTCTATGTCAAAAAATAACTCGCCTGTTTCGCCGAATCTGCCGACAATCATATCGTACCACAGGTGCCTGTTTCATTAAGTCGAAATATTGTTAGTTTGCTGTCGGTGCTAGCATAGCGATCTCGTAGTTTTTGAAGCACTCCTTCTAGTTTTGGGTCAATTAAATAGTCGCCGCTATCCGGTTCTATGGCAATGAACCAATTGTAGTATTGTTCAATCAGTTCCGGACGAAGTCGTTCAAAAATAACTCGGCAACGCTTGCCCAGTTCAATGCGTTTCGCTCTGCGTCTGGCTAATTCTTCTGGCGGGATGGTATATTCTGGGAATATCCGTCCCCGTCTTGGTTGGCGCTTCTGTGGTAAGGACGTCATGTTGAGTTCAAGAATGTTACATTAGGGATTGTGGTAATGGTATTTTACCTAAATCTGTCCCAGGAAATCCAGGGGAATGCCGTGCGATCGCGTGTTAAGAAAATTCTCCCCTATTTCTTCGCCATGGAACATTGTAAATTGGCAAACCATTATCCCTTTGGGAACCTGTATTGAAACTGCTCATCTATGTTCTACCTAACTCTTACTCAACTGCTAACAGCGGAACGCTTATTTCTAGTGTTACCGTCGGCTGAACCGGATCGGATGAAATCCAACATCTACTCTCGTCCAAAATTAACACCCAATCCCCCCATTCACAACTTCACCGTTGGCGAGGATAGCGATCGCTCAATTTATCAATCGCGCCAGATCCAAGTTGATAGGCATCTTTGATGCACTCAGTAAAGATCGCATTCAGGTCAAATCCACCGAAAAACTGACTCTGCTCAACCAAACTATACCGCCCATCCTGAAACTGATAGATTTTAATCTTTTGTTGGCGAACAATCCAAAGTTCCCTGACTCGATAAGGCAAATAATCATTAACACTGGTGAATGAGGTAACATCGCACTCAATTGCCAAATCCGGTGGCGGATCATTACTCCAATCAATCCGACGTTTTCCCACTACAGGTAACTCCCCAATATAGAAAAAATGATCCGGGATAACACCACTATGATCGGGTAAATCCATCGTGGTTTCGTGGTAAGAGTCGAACCTCAGTCCCTGATGGCGTAGCAACACCTTGACCATTTCCACGATAATGTCTAGTTGCTTACCATGCTCAGGTAAAGGAACTATCAGCAGTAGTTCTCCATGGCGGTACTTGACACGAGGGGAAGTGCTATCGCCTAAATGTTCCAGCAATATTTGATAATCCTGCCAGGTTCCAGGAACTCTCACCACTGCTCCGGCTGGCAACTCGATGGTATTGGGTTTGACGATCACATTAATCATCAGCAGCTTTCTCCATGCTGGGATTCGATTAACTGTTGGACAAATGCTTGATGATCCGCCGAATTAATGCCTGTTTGTAAAACAGTTAACACTTGCTGCATATTTCCTTGTAACATGACAGGAACATCTAACCACAAACCCGGAAACACCAGAGAACAAATCCTATTCTGTTCATCCGGTATCAAAGGAACATAATCGCCATCCTGTAAACTAAACCAATCAATTCTTTGGTCAAATACCTGCAAAACAATGTATTCTTGTACACCACTGCGCCGATAGGCACGTTTTTTATCCCCTAAATCAATCGCTGCACTACTCGCGGCAATTTCAACCACTAATTCTGGTGCGCCTTCCAAGTATCCCTCTTGAGATATAGTCACTTGTCCACCGCTTTGTTCGCTAATGAATAAAACACCATCAGGTTGGGGTTCGTTGTCGATATCCAAGCGAACGGTAGGCTCAATACCCATTTGCACTTGGGGTGTAGCCGCTTGATAAACTCCCAGCCAAGTGATTAAACGTCCATGAGGTTCAGCGTGGGGTGTAAAGCGTAACGGCGAAGCCATGTACACCACTCCTTCAATCAATTCGGCTTTTTTAAGTTCTGGCATGGAGTGGTAACGGCGCTCGAATTCAGGACGAGTCAAGCGATCGCCATTCTCCAACGGTGGCAACTTGGATTTAGGTAATGAAGACCTCATTGTAACAGCCTCATGGGTTGAAATGAGCGTGATTCTATCTTAATCAAGAACATAAATCACTAATTCCCTAGTGCAGCTTGGCTTCAAAAAAAATAGGGATGATTTTCACCATCCCTACTCAATGAATTAGTTAAACTGTCCGAAATTACAGCACAGGAACGTACTGCTCCTTCTCCGGTACATGAGTATATTCCGCCACAATCTGACGAAACTCCTCGCCGTCAATGGTTTCCCTCTCAATTAACAGATCCACCAAACGGTCAATCACGACGCGATTTTCCCGCATAATCCGCTTGGCGTCGTCGTGACAATGTTCCACAATGCGGCGCACTTGTTCATCAATACGAGAGGCTACTTGTTCGGAATACTCCGCCCGATTCATCAAGCCACCACCGAGGAACACTTCTCCCTCTTGACTTTCCAGAGACAACGGACCTAAATCGGACATGCCGAAACGAGTCACCATTTGTCGCGCCATCCCCGTCACCTGCTGTAAATCACCACCGGCACCTGTGGTAACTTCAGAATAACCAAAAATCTCTTCTTCTGCGGCACGACCGCCTAACGCCCCGGTAATCCGGGCTTTAAGCTGCGCCCGCGTAATTAAGCCTTGCTCTTCACTCGGCGTAAACCAGGTCAATCCTTGAGCTTGACCCCGAGGAATTAAGGTCACTTTCTGCACGGGATCATGATCCTTGAGCACCGTCCCCACGATCGCATGACCAACTTCATGGTAAGCAATTAACCGCTTACTCTTACTATCCACCAGCGGTGTGCCTTCCATACCCGCTACCACCCGGTCAACCGCGTCGTTGATTTCCAGCATGGTAATCGCCTCTTTACGACGACGGGCGGTCAGAATAGCGGCTTCATTCAACAAGTTAGCTAAATCTGCCCCAGTAAATCCAGGAGTACGTCGCGCGATCGCTTCAATGGAAATTTCCGGTGCAAGTTTCTTATTCCGCGCATGGACTTCCAGGATACCAATCCGTCCTTTTAGATCCGGCGCATCGACCATCACCTGGCGGTCAAACCGTCCGGGACGCAATAAGGCTGAATCCAGTACATCAGGGCGGTTAGTCGCGGCAATAATGATAATCCCAGTATTGCCTTCAAATCCATCCATCTCAGTGAGCAACTGGTTCAACGTTTGCTCGCGTTCATCGTTACCGCCGCCGATACCAGCACCCCGTTGTCGTCCTACGGCGTCAATCTCATCAATAAAGATGAGACAAGGTGCATTTTCCTTGGCTTTCTTGAACAAGTCACGGACACGAGACGCGCCCACACCCACAAACATTTCCACGAATTCACTACCGGAGATACTAAAGAAAGGCACCCCAGCTTCACCCGCGATCGCTTTTGCCAGTAATGTCTTACCTGTACCCGGAGGTCCGACTAACAGCACCCCTTTAGGAATACGTGCGCCTACCGCCGTAAACCGTTCGGGCTGCTTCAGGAACGTCACCACTTCCTGCAATTCTTCCTTGGCTTCCTCAATTCCCGCCACATCATCAAAAACAATTCCTGTTTTCGCTTCCATCTGGAACCGGGCGCGGGATTTACCAAAGTTCATAGCTTGACCCGGACCGCCACCAATATTACTCGAACGACGGAACAGGAAGAATAGCCCCCCAATTAATAAAATCGGAAAAATTAAATTTCCCAGGATGCCCCAAATTGCCCCATCCTGACGTGCTGGATGGGTATCTAAAGCAATATCAGCCTCTCTCAGCTTAGTGATTAGCTCAGGAGAGTTAGCCGGCAAATCCACACGTAGACGCTGAACTCGGTTATCCAGCTCCGGGTCGATCGCTTCTACAATTGCCGTTTGACCGCCATCATAGAGGTCAACACTCGTGACTCTCCCTTTCTCGATGTAGTCTAAAAAGCGACCATAAGTCATCCGGGTGCTGGCAGTATTTTGATTTAAATCACCAACAGCCGGAGAAAATGTCCCCTGCCATAGGAAAAACCCAATGACAAGGGCGGGTATTGTCCAAAGTAGGAGAATTCTCCAGGAAAATTTCATCGCTTATTCGCCTCTAGATATTTGTTTTCTGGTTTGGCTTTTGCTCTCAAAGAGCCTCCTGTTTAGCACAAAGCCCAGCTTAAATGGTGGTTTCAATAGGAAACTTTACTTCTGCTTAATTAAATTTAACGTAATTCTCAGGATTTGAGCAACTTTCTGAGCCAACTTTATAGAGAAAGGCAGTTGGAAGCGGCGTCAAGAAAGTCCTCACCTTTATGGCGACAACTCTATAAGCTTAGGACTTAGGCACAAACCCAGCATAGAGTAGGGGCACGACATGTCGTGCCCCTACAGATGGTGATTCAACGGTAAATTGGCGTAAGTCCTGAAGCTGTTAAGGAAGCCGTATTAGTAGGTTTCAACGTGCCAGCGATCAGCTTTCTTCATAGATTTCTGGTAATCAGTCCAGTTCATCCCTTGCCGTTCGGCTGCAGCGGAGAGTGCTGAATCAATGCCATCTTCCATACCCTTGAGTCCACAAATGTAGGTGTGGGTATTATCCTTGTGCATTAACTCAAACAGTTCATCGGCATGTTCATCCACCCGATGCTGGATATACATCTTACCACCCTCTTTGTTCTTCTGTTCACGGCTGATGGCGTAGGTGAGACGGAAATTATCAGGAAACTCTTGCTGTAGTTTTTCTAATTCCTCTTTGTACAGAATGTTTGCTGTATAGGGGATACCAAAAATCAGCCAAGCAAACCCTTTGAACTTGTAATCTTCGTGCTGTTCTTTAAACATCCGCCACAGGTAAGCCCGGAAGGGGGCAATCCCTGTACCTGTTGCCATCATGAGAACGGTAGCCTCTGGATCTTCGGGAAGTAACATTTCTTTCCCAACCGGTCCAGTAATCTTGACATCATCGGTGTCGACTGGCAGGTTGCACAAGTAGCTTGAGCAGACGCCATAGACGGTTTCCCCGGTTTCTGGGTGCTTGTACTCCAGTTGTCTAACACAAAGCGAGACAGTCTTATCATCCTCGTGATCACCATGACGAGTGGAGGCAATGGAGTAGAGTCTGAGTTTATGAGGCTTTCCTTTTTCGTCTTTTCCAGGTGGGATAATGCCTATACTCTGACCTTCCAGGTACCGTAGATCACCCCCAGAGACATCAAAGGTAACGTGGCGAACCGTACCTGATCCCCCTTCGGCAACCAGTTCGTAGTTTTCAATACATTTGCCCAGATAGGGATTTTTGGGTTTGTATAGATTAACGGGAACTCCCGGTTTAGATTTTCCGTGAATGATCGGCTGGCTTTTTTGTGCGGACGCCGTTGGCTGGGCTGAACCCGTCGATTGGCTATTGCCATTGACTCCATTCTTAGAATTCATCATGCCATCAAGAGGTTGAATGCTGACAATTGTGCCACCCATGCGGGTGATTCGTTGCATTTCTTGATTCATCCGATTGTATGGCACTGTGATATAGACGCTGCCACTGCTACGAATGGGATAGCCCATTTTGTCAGTTTCCGTATTCTGACTTAAGCCCGCCACTTCGTAAAGAAACAGGCGATTCGCGAAGTTTGTGGTGTTTGCGGAATTAGCCGCCGCTTTTGAACTAGACATTGCTTTATTTCTCTCCAAACCAACTCTGTACGATATGTTGATAAGTACAGCACTTCATCAATCCGCGACGAAAGAAGCAACCTCCCCATCAGGGTTTCAGTCGCTCCATGCTTTTTTACAAGCCCCCGTCAGACCTGTTTGGGTTAACGACGGGTTCTATGACGCCGATGCATGAACTTGTGCAATCCTTTACCAAAAATTGCCTTTGGCAACACAAGCTGACTTTACTGCCGAGTTTGAGATTAACCCAGTAAAGCCTTAAGAAAGTACTATCAGCTTAACATTTTGCAACGCTCCCAACTCCCCTCGGCTCAAGGCGAGGGAATGAATTAGGTTACAAGTGCGTTCATGTATACTTTAGAATACGTCTAATCGGTTGAGTTCGTAAAGCTCCAACTTATCGGACTCCCATGGGCATCTGCCCAGGACGCCATTTCCCGCAGATGGCTCAACTAGGAGAACTCAGTCACTGACCGATCCAGGGTCAAAATGGAGTCAATTTTAAATTTATTGATCCAATTGGCACAACTCCCTTTAGGATTATGTTAAGGAATTAAGGAGAAACATTAAGTCTTGTAGACAAAATCTCATTTTGGTAAAATCCACAAACAGCCGCTAGTATAAAATACTTAACCCGTGTCTGACTGGAGTCTTATCCCCTGGGAAAGACTCACACCTGTTGCCAATCTGTAACGGGTTAAAGGCACGCGATCAACAGATGGGTTGACTAGACTTGGGACTTGGATTGCTGGAAACTCTATTTGAAACTATTTTTTGCGTTAGAGGGAAACTATGACCACTCAGCTAGACCGCGTGGTATTAATAGCCGTTGCTGGAGACTCTGGATGCGGGAAGTCAACTTTTCTGCGTCGCTTGGCAGATCTGTTTGGTGAAGAGTTTATGACGGTCATCTGCTTGGATGACTATCACAGCTTAGACCGCAAAGGACGTAAAGCGGCAGGGGTGACAGCGCTTAACCCCAAGGCGAACAATTTTGACCTGATGTATGAGCAAGTTAAAGCGCTCAAAAATGGTCAGGCAATTGATAAGCCAATTTATAACCACGAGACGGGTGAACTTGACCCACCGGAACGGGTTGAACCCAATAAAGTCGTGGTCATTGAAGGATTGCACCCCTTGTATGATGAGCGTGTGCGATCGCTGGTTGATTTCGGCGTTTATCTTGATATCAGCGATGAAGTCAAGATTAACTGGAAAATCCAGCGTGACATGGCAGAACGGGGACATACCTACGAAGATATTCTGGCATCTATTAACGCTAGACGCCCTGACTTTACCGCTTACATCGAACCCCAAAAAGAGTTTGCTGATGTCGTAATTCAGATATTACCGACTCAGTTGATCAAAGAAGATAAGGAATCCAAGATCCTGCGGGTGCGCTTGATTCAGAAAGATGGTGTAGAAGGCTTTGAGCCTGTGTATCTGTTTGATGAAGGATCAACCATTGACTGGAGACCCTGCGGTCGTAAGTTGACCTGTGCCTATCCTGGTATCAAGCTGTACTATGGTCCAGATAGCTACTTCGGTCATGATGTTTCTGTGTTGGAAGTGGATGGTCAGTTTGACAATCTAGAGGAGATGATTTACATCGAAAGTCACCTCAGCAACACCTCCACGAAATACTATGGCGAGATGACCGAACTGTTGCTCAAGCACAAGGACTATCCCGGTTCTAACAATGGCTCTGGCTTGTTCCAAATTCTGGTCGGTCTGAAGATGCGATCCACTTACGAACGGTTGACCTCGAAGGCGCAAGTGACAGCGAGTGTATAGCTGATTTAGCCTGATGTTTCCCACGCCAAATCAACGATTATGGCGTGGGATGACTGTACCAATAAGGTTGACAAAGACGAGATAATGTGCATTGGTTGAATCGGTAAAGGCTAACGGATTGGAAACCTTGATTCTTCGTTAAAAAACCCGGCTTTTCAAGTTGTTGAGAATTTTGAGAAAGCAGTTGGTTTTCACGTTACTGAAATAAAGCTGATTTGTCCTTTCATTCAGCCATAGCCCCTGTTAAAAAACGATGACAACAGTTTTGTTTGTCCACGGTACCGGAGTCCGGAATCCTGGATATGAAGAAACATTCAAACTCATCGAGAAAGCCGTTCATCTTGAACGCCCAGATGTAAAGGTTGAGCGTTGTCTTTGGGGTGATAAATTAGGGACAAAACTGAATGCTCAAGGCGCTTCTATTCCTTTATATGATTCCACGTTAGCTTTAGATGAGGAAGAAGAGGATTATTCCATTGTTCTTTGGCAACAACTCTACAACAATCCTCTCTATGAATTGCAGGTACTATCGCTGAAACCTGGGGATGAGACGGCGGGGAATCCCTTTGGAGAAAAACCGGGTGATGAATTAAACTCTCGCGTCGAACGCCTGAATCCGTCTACTGAACTCCAAGCCAAACTGGATGTGGCGGGAATCGCTGAGGTGTTTGAGCCGGCGCGAGATACCGTTATCCAGAGTGAGGCTTATCATCAAGCATTGCAAAACGCCTCAGAGGAGTTAGGGGAGTACCGTGACGCTATAGCCAGAGCGATTGTAGCTCAGGCAATGTTGGATTGTGAGCAGCAGGAAAAGCATCCTCCCATACTCACCGATGCTGAATTAAGAGATGAGGTGGTGAAACTCCTGAGTCTGGCGTTGGGAGAGGCGGAGTTGGGAATCGGGGATTGGGTGGTTAAGCCTCTATCTCAATTAGCACAGCCAATTGGCACATTTTACCTTAAGCGCAGGCGGGGAATCATTACCCAGTCTGTTTCACCGACGCCCTGTGATATTTTGCTCTATCAAGGTCGGGGCGATCGCATCCGTGATTTCATTCGCGCTAAAATCGAGCAGGCTGAACCTCCTGTCGTCTTATTGGCGCATAGTTTAGGTGGGATTGCTTGTGTGGATTTGCTGGTTCAACAGGCTCTCCCGCCAGTGGAATTGCTGATTACAGCGGGTTCTCAAGCCCCGTTTTTCTATGAAATTAATGCCCTCTACAGTTTAGAATACGGGGAACCGCTACCGGATTATTTTCCCAGTTGGTTGAATATCTATGACTTACGGGATTTTCTGAGTTATATTGGCGCAAATGTCTTCCCCAATAAGGTGCAAGATGTATTGGTGGATAGCAAACAACCCTTTCCGCGATCGCATGGGGCATACTGGACAAATAAAGCAGTATGGAAGGCAATTATCCCCCGGTTGCCATAAAGGAGTTACCTTGTAGGTTGGGTAGAGCGTAAGTAAGCAAGAGGAGGCGATTGAAATCGCTGCTACACAAACAAAGTCCGCCTGCGCGGACTGGGTTATAAGGGGGATAGTGTTCCCCGGATTTGGTATAACTACAAAGGTGATATCTC
The DNA here is from genome assembly GCF_046565525.1 of Coleofasciculus sp. Taxonomy (NCBI): domain Bacteria; kingdom Bacillati; phylum Cyanobacteriota; class Cyanophyceae; order Coleofasciculales; family Coleofasciculaceae; genus Coleofasciculus; species Coleofasciculus sp. The sequence continues at coordinate 52,898 of NZ_JBKHUP010000003.1, forward strand.
CCCCAGCTCCCAGACGTGCCATGGCACATCTCTACATCCTCCTTTTAGGCGGACATGAAATTTAGCGTTAAACCAGAACAAACTTATGGATTAGTTGTTGGTATCGAGAAATACCAAGAAAATAGTTGGAATGTGGATGGACAGGTAAATGATGCCCTAAAGTTTGCTCAGTGGCTTAGTGCGCGAGGCGTTCCCAGAGACAATATTCGCCTGTGCTTGTCACCGTTAGAAGAAAATGGCACATTGGCTGAGTCAACAGAATGGGTAATAGAAGAAGCAACCGAGTCAAATATTACCACTCTAATTACCGATGTTCTGTCTGAGAAAAAAGGGGATTTACTTTATCTATTTTGGGCGGGACATGGTTTAATTACCTCAACCCGAAACCGTCGCCTACTTTGTGCTAATGCGACCAAACGGAATTGGCAGAATCTGGATTTGGATTCATTACTGGTTTATTTAAGTTCAGATAGTTTTAAAATTTCCCATCATATTTGCATCATTGATGCCTGTGCAAATTATATTTTAGAGTCTAATGGGCGACCGACGAATTTAGGCAGAAAAACGTTTCCCAGTGGCAAGCCGAGAACAAAAAGTCAGCAGTTTGTGTTGCTGGCGACGCGAGAGGGAGAACAAGCCAAAGTTAATACTGGCAAGAAAACGGGATACTTTTCCCAAGCCGTGATGGAAGCGTTAGCCGATAACTCTCAGAACGGCTGTCTACCAAATATGGAGACAATTGCCCAGAAAGTTAAACAGCAACTTACTAGATTAGACAAAAAACAACTCCCCACTTATTTTTATCGACGAAGTTGGGATGGCGATACAGATATTTATCATCCTAACCCATTTGATATTCCTCACAATATTCCCAATAGTACCGCCCGTAAACTGGTTGGTAGAGAGCTGGAGATAGAACAATTGCATCAGCTATTGCAGGACAATCCAGTTGTGACAATTACCGACTTTACAGGTCAAGGCGGGGTGGGTAAAACCGAATTAGCAATTCAATACTCATGGCGATATTTAGAAGATTATCCGGGTGGCTGTTGCTGGTTGAAGCTTCAGGGTGCTGAGTTAGAAACCCAATTGATTGAGTTTGCGCTTGTAAATTTCTCAAACTTCAATTTTCCCGATGGATTAAGTCAGGCAGGTCAAGTTGCTTATTGTTGGCGAAACTGGCAACCAGTCTCAACAACCTGGCTCTACTCTACGAATCACAAGGAAGGTATGGTGAAGCCGAACCTTTGTTTCTGCAAGCCTTAGAGTTGAGAAAACGCCTGCTGGGAGATAACCATCCCAATGTGGCAACCAGTCTCAACAATCTGGCAGGACTCTACTCATCACAGGGAAGGTATAGTGAAGCCGAACCTTTGTATCTGCAAGCCTTAGAGTTGACAAAACGCCTGCTGGGAGATAACCATCCCAATGTGGCAACCAGTCTCAACAATCTGGCAGCACTCTACAAATCACAGGGAAGGTATAGTGAAGCCGAACCTTTGTATCTGCAAGCCTTAGAGTTATATAAACGCCTGCTGGGTGATGACCATCCTGATGTAGCAACCAGTCTCAACAATCTGGCATATCTCTACGAATCACAGGGAAGGTATGGTGAAGCCGAACCTTTGTATCTGCAAGCCTTAGAGTTATATAAACGCCTGCTGGGGGATGACCATCCTGATGTGGCAACCAGCCTCAACAATCTGGCATATCTCTACTATTCACAGGGAAGGTATAGTGAAGCCGAACCTTTGTATCTGCAAGCCTTAGAGTTGAGAAAACGCCTGCTGGGGGATGACCATCCCAAGGTGGCAACCAGTCTCAACAATCTAGGTAGTCTCTACTATTTACAGAAAAAGTATAAAGAAGCCGAACCTTTGTATGAACAAGCCTTAGAGTTAGATAAACGCCGGCTGGGGGATGACCATCCCAATGTGGCAACCAGTCTCAACAATCTGGGTAATCTCTACTCATCACAGGGAAGGTATGATAAAGCCGAACCTTTGTTACAGCAAGCCTTAGAGTTGACAAAACGTCGGCTGGGTGATAAACATCCCGATATGGCAACCAGTCTCAACAATCTGGGTAATCTCTACTCATCACAGGGAAGGTATGATAAAGCCGAGCCTTTGTTTCAACAAGCCTTAGAGTTGATGAAACAAAGGCTGGGAGATGAGCATCCCCATGTCGCTTTATGCCTTGATAATTTGGCTAATCTATACTCTGCTCAAGGAAGTCTTTACAAGTCACAAAGAAGGTACGCCGAAGCGGAACCTTTGTATCTACAAGCCATAGAGTTGAGAAAACACCTGCTGAGAGATAAGCATCCAAAAACCATCACTATTCCTAAAAATTTGTAGTTCTTAGGTGAACAAAACAATAAACAACTCTCAAAGTCCACTTAAACCTTGTTGAAAAGGAAATCGCGGAACCAAACGAAACAAAGTCCACCTACGCGGACTACAGCAGATTGCAAGTCGGTGAAGTACATTTAGACCCCACCCGCGAGAAGAGCGCACCCTCCCCTTGGCAAGGGGAGGGTTGGGGAGGGGTATACTCCACTTAGATGCAAAGCGCTGTAAAGAAAAACTAGGGGTGTGGAAACCCGCGCAGGCGGGTTTTGTTTGTGTAGCTGCGGTTTTAACCGCCCAATTAATGGTTAAGGTCAGTGTAACGCCTGTAATAGTCTCTCAGCAAAAAATAACAGATCAGTATTACCTGTGTGCTACTGATCTTAAACTGAGTGTGACACTCCTAATCCCCCAAGGCGATTATAAGAGTAGTAGATGTACCCCAGAGAGTTGCATGAGAGAGTGGCTCTCTTTTTTATTTGGGGATTGATACCAAATCCGCCTTTATTACCCCCTTTTGCCACGGCGATTGAAATCGCGGCTACACAAACAAAGTCCGCCTGCGCGGACTGGGTTATAACGTGTCATGGGGGTTTCACTATTATCTTTTCGGTTGCACAAAAGATGTGACTAAACCCGCCCTAATTCAGGTAGAGGAAGGTTTAGGGAGAGGATATCACCGATAGGCGCGACGGGGCAAAACCCGCGCTGATGCACTTGTCGGGGAACTTCCCCAATGAGCCATAACGTGCTATGAATAGGGGATATCTCACCTCACCTCAAGACGCGATCGCACGATGCCTACCCCCAGTCACCCCCTCCCAAAACCGGAATTTCGTCGCGAACATCGCTTAGGACTCGTCGTTTATGGTGGTGTTTCTCTCGCCATTTATATGAATGGTATCTGCCGCGAATTCTATAATGCTGTACGGGGTCGAGGTATCTATAAGCTGATTAAAGCCCTAACGGATGCGGATATTGTTGTGGATATCCTCTCCGGAACCTCAGCCGGCGGTATTAATGGCGTGTTGCTGAGTTACGCCCTTGCCAATAGCACCAAAGACGCCGTTGTTGACTTTCAAGAATTTGGGCAAATTTGGCGTGAGAGTGGGAATATCCGCGAATTAATGCATCACCCCTCAACCCAGGAAACCCAACGGGAGTCGGTTTTGGATGGTGCAGGGTATTATCAAACAGCCCTAGCGGAAGCGTTTGAAAAAGGCATTTATAATCGCACGGATGCGCCAGAGGGAGAGTGGGTATCTGAGTTTAATGAACTCGATTTATTCGTCACCGGAACCGATATGCTGGGACGCATTTCCCAGGTATTTGACGATACCGGTCAAGTCATTGAAGTCAAAAATCACCGCCAGATTTTTCGCCTCAAGCATCGTCAAGGACGCCACGAACCCTTTAATCCGAATAGTGACCCAGCAGATTTAAGTCGGACTCCGGAACAAACCTATCAATCCCTGGCAAAACTCTGTCGAATTACCTCATGCTTTCCCGTGGCTTTTCCATCGGTTAATGTGGGTTTAAAGGAAGATACAAATGATGTCGATCAGCGACTGATCCAATGGGGACAATTGGAGAACCGTGACTTACCAGAACAACGACCAAAAGAGGGTTATCAACTCCATTTTATTGATGGTGGAGTGTTGGATAATCGCCCGTTTAGTTACACGATTAAAGATATCTATTTTCGCACCGCTAACCGTCCCGTCGATCGCAAGCTGATTTATATCGACCCCAATCCCGATCGCTTCTTGGGAAATCCCAAATTTAATGCGATGGCAAAGCCTAGCACCTGGGAAGTGCTTCAGGATGCGTTAGTCGGACTCCCGACTTATGAAAGCATTAGCAACGATTTGGAGTTAATCCAAGCCCAAAATGATAAAATCTACCGCTATAATAGCTTACTCACCAGTGTAGAAACAAAAGACCCAGCCCAACCGGGTACAGCTAACGAAATTACCGTTAATGAAGAGATTTACCTCCGCAGTCGCCTGATTGGTTTGCGCGATCGCATCCTCCCCCTGATTTTACGCATGGATCGAGAGCAAACCACGGCTTCAGGGGAGGATAAAAAAGTCATTTTAGATAAAACAGGACAACAGCTAATAGCGGGTATCACTACCCCGGCAGACCGTCAAGATAAAGACATAATTCTTCAACAAGCCAGTCAGCAAATTCGTAATCTTGATATAGACTATGCCTTGAGGAAGCATTTCTATATTATTGATAAGCTCTTTAAACATCTCGATGAAACAACCGATATCGTTGAATATAATAAGCAGCGATTACTTGTCAGTCGTTTAAATCGACAACTTAAACTGCTAGAAGTTATTCGCTTTAGTTTAGATACATTACTCAGTCATACTCAAGTTAGTGAATCCTTCTACAGTTTACTAGAGGAAAGTTTAGAAAATTCGGATTCGGAATTTCAACAACAGTGGCGCAAGCAAGTCTATGATCGCCTCTTGCGTTTGCACCGCTTCTTCTTGGATGCGGATGGTTTAGATGACCTCTCCCCATCCGGCTTAGACCAAAATCGCCTAGAGTTCGTTCCCGCCAACTTTTTTAAGACATTACCCACCGCTGCAGAACAGTTAGGATTAGAATTAGACCAACTACAGGAAAAACCGAGGGACTGGTTACCGCAAAAACAGATTTCCAGTATTATTGAACAATTCCAGCAAAAAATTCGTCAACTCGATAATGACCCATCACTCCTTAATCGTATTTGGTTGGCTCAAAAATATCAGGATAGCGAGTCGGACAACTGTAGTGAACTCTTTTGCTCCATTCTCTATCAAATTGATCAGGCATCAGAAACATTAATTAAAAATAGTAACCTCATTCATTGTGACGATATTATCAATCGTTATCAAAATTTCTGTCACTTAGATCGGGTACTTTATCCCTTTGAATATTTAACCAATCTTTCCGAAAAAGATATCATTGAGACAATCCGCTTTAGTCCAGATGATGCTCAGCTAGGTTTAGGTAAGGGGAAAACCTTAGATGATAAATTAGCGGGGGATACCTTTCGAGCTTTTGGCGGATTTTTTAAGAAATCCTGGCGTTCCAATGATATGTTGTGGGGGCGATTGGATGGACTCAATCGCATTGTTGAAGCCTTAGTTACCCGTGAATCGGTGCAAAATTTTTCACGTTTTTTGGCGCGACAAACCTACAAAGAAGGATGTACAGAAGATGAATACATCGAACAACTCATTCAAGACTGTTTCCCCGATTGCACAGTCAACACTCGCCAGAAACTAAAATCCCATCTTCGCCTATTAGCTGAGCCAAACCTGTCTGATGCAGCGATGCATATCATTTTAGACGATCTGGTTTTAGAAGGTCATCGCTCAATTTTAATGACTGACTTAGAAACCGTGATTGAAGATGAAATCAGCGAACAATTAACCTGGAATCGCCAGCGGGTTAAACCGACTGATCCGGATGATGTGGAACGATTACTGACTCAACTCGGTGATGAACCACCAAGCTATCAACCCGTTCCCGGTTATTTTGAGAAAACGGTGAATACTTTAGCAGCGGGAAAATTAGCCAAAGATGCTATTGGTAGGTTTTCGCCTCAAGCCAAAGAAGACTTCTTTCGCAATCAATACCGGATTGGTAAAGAAACTATTTTAAAAGATATTCCCGGAATTGTGCTGGCAAATCTTGCGACTCGTGCGGCTTTAATCCTGCGAGATATTATGATTACTACTCTAGGAAAGCGACGTGCGAATAAACTTCAAGGGCTTTTAAGCTATCAATTTGTGAATAAATCGTTACAACTCGTCTACTGGTGGTTACAATTGAAAAGTCCAGCCGCGTTTCAAAGTCGCAATTTTATCGGAAAGCGACCGCTAATATTAATTTCACAGGTAATATTCCTACTTGTTGCAGTTATCAGTGTGGTGATTACTGTTTCTAAGTCGCCTATATCCACCGCGATCGCGCTCATTGCTATATTATTGTTTTGGTTACTAGGGTACGCTTTGAAAAAGTCTTAGTCATTCGTCATTCGTCAAGGAAATGGAAACGAGGAATTCAAAATTTTATGTTTATAAGTGCCGATTTTGTAACGCTTTCATTTCCTGTCGCACATCCACAACAATCTGTAACGCTTCATTAAGTAAACGTCCATGTTCCGTAGCTTGATCGCTAACTTGTAAAGCTGTCAATGCCATGAGATTATTATCAAATAGTTCAGAATTGTATTTGATAAATCGGGCATTTTCTCTCAGAATTCGTTCAGTTTTCAAGGCTCGAATAATATCGTCACGGGTTAGCCGAAGTGCCTGAATGACTTGTCCTCGATTTTTTAAGCTTACACCAGGATTGCCGACGGCTTCAATTTTATCATTAATATCAATGGCTTTAATCACCCGATTAAATCGGTGCACATCTTCAAACAGTCTGACTAAATTGCGACATTTGCGGCTAATGGCAATTTTGCGAATATCGTTTAAGAATAAAGTAATGGCAAGAGTGGAATGGACAGAAATTAATAACGTAAAATGTTCTGGAAAAACCTGGATCAGCACAAACCCAGTTAAACTAATCAGCAGAATAATCAAAAGGGTTTTAGCAATCTCTGCGATAAATTTGGGCAGAGTTGGGGGTTTCAGGAGGGTATGAACGCTTACTCCACTCAAATGTTTGAGTTCTCCTTGGGTAATTTCTAGTCCCTGTAAGTCAGGTCGCATCGTGGGTATGATAGTTTGACGTTAGCGATCCGGGTTCGGCTTAATCAGTGATACGCATAGTTGTATCTTCCTCTGTATTAGCACATAAAGTTATTGCTTAGTCGTCACGCCTCCAATCACAGACAGTAAGAAACTAACCACCATCGTAATCATAAACATCCCGCTAAGCGTTGTAAAAGCAGCCGCAATCTCCCAGCCGCCGCGACGGGGATTAAGACTTCATTCCGGTGTATTTTTGCCTGAAGCGCAATTTACCGAATCTAGCAAAAGACATAAATCTGAAATGCCAACTTGCCGCCGCCGCCTTTTGAATTTACACTAATTAAAGCTTCTCAAAAACTTATAGCAGTATTGTTAATGAAACAGCCTTCTTATGAATCATCTGGAGAAACCTGATGACTCATTCTTTAGTTCACTCAATTTGGCAAAAGTTCCAGTCGTGGTTTACCCAGGCGCAAGCAGCAGTAGCAATCGAGGATGAAGAGGTTGAGTTGCCCGATGGGATTCAGACTCAACTGGAGCAAAAAATCCAGGCACTCCCCTGTTGTCAGGTCTATCAAACCACAGTGCAAGAGGCGATCACCGATGGGGTTGAAAACTGGCAACGTCACCTGGATGCCGCCAATAGTTTGATCATTTTGGGCAGCCCCGTAGAACCAATTGCCAAAATTTTGAGCGATAGTCTGCAAACCTGGCACAATCCCCCCGTAGAGGTATTCACACCTCTACCTTACCGAATGCGCCCTCATGATCCATTAATCATGTCTCAACAAATTCAGCAAGCCCTGCAAGCCTACCCACAGATTGATGTTAAAAACCCTAAGGATACTGACGGTCTACTTGAGGCAGACTCCCTGGATGATCGAAAAACATTGGTGATGATTCCCTGTCTGGAGCAATGTTTTCTGCGCTGTATTGGGGGTTGGAATAGCATTGAATACTTACGAGACATGATCATTCATAATCGCAATTGCTTTTGGGTTATAGGCTGTAACCATTGGGCTTGGGATTTTCTGGATTTTGTGTGCCAGATTAGCGCCTATTTTAGCGAGGTGAAACCGTTACCGGAACTAGATGGAGCGATGATTCAAACCTGGTTAAACCCGATTGCCAAAACGATAGTTGAACCAGAGGCGATAGAAGACTCAGAAGATAATCTTGGTCAGGCATATTGGAGGACTCTTGCCAGTCAATCCTCTGGTGTCAGTAGTATTGCCGTTGGCGTATGGCTAAATAGCTTACGAATCGAGCGCGATCAACTAGAGGATGGTAATTTATCTCAATTGAACTTGAGCGAGACAGCGACAACCAACAAAACCCGTTTTACCTTACGTCAAACTACACCCACATTGCCTAGTTTGCCATCATTAACGGGGATTGACCGCTATTTACTTCATTCGTTGCTAATTCATGGGCAAATGAGCCATACCCATCTTGCCCTGAGCTTGGGTGAAGCAGAAAGCCAAATCCAAGCTCAGATTCAGGGGTTATTGCGAGCCGGGGTACTAGCTAGCAGCAATGGCATGCTATCAGTACGTGCTGCCCATTATGCCAAGCTGAAGATTGAATTGACGAATAATAACTTTTTTGTTGGCGAGGATTAACCATGAGTTTATCGGGTTTTGAATTGATCAGTTTTGTTCAGACAATGCCGGCGTTGTTGGCACAAATCGAGGCATCGGAAATTTTACCGCAACGAGTTCTTGCCAATATTACGCTGCAAAAAATTTTTCGTTCTCTCGTCGTTATTTTGATCGCTTATGGGAGCATATTTGTCATTCAGTCGCTCACCAGCTGGATTTCAGAACGAGTTCCCCGCCGCTTTCGATTATTGATCAAACAATCTTTGCCCTTTTTGAAAGGGTTGATTTTGATCCTAACGGTTTCCTATCTCCTGAATCTGTTTCTGAACTTGTCTCAGGAGAACCTCCTCGCATTGACAGGCACGATCGCTATTGCCCTAGGATTTGCCTTTAAGGATTACGTGAGTTCAATTATTGCAGGAGTAGTTGCACTGTTTGAAGCTACCTATCGAGTGGGCGATCGCATTCAAATTGAAGCTCATTACGGTGAAGTGGTGGACTATGGTTTGCGTGAAATTCGAATCCAGACTCCTGACGACAACATTGTCTCTATTCCCCACAACAAAATCTGGACTGAAGCTGTCTCCAATGCCAACAGCGGACAGCTAGAAGCTCAGGTTCTCACTGACTTTTATTTTGCTCATACTGTAGATGCTGAACAAGTCATCCAGATTCTATACCAGGCAGCTTACAGTAGCAAATATACGCAGCTAAAGCTCCCCATTTTAGTTGTTATGCAAGAACAACTCTGGGGTACTCAGTTCAAGCTGCGGTCTTACCCAATGGATGCCCGCGATGAATTTATCTATAAAACCGATCTGATTCGCCGTGCCAAGCAAGCCTTTGCTCGCCAAAATCTACCTTACCCAAGGTTATCAGGTATCCAAAACAATGACAGTTGCCCCTGAGCAGCTAATGTTTAAATTTGTCCGGTGAGGGCTTGAGGCAAAAGTGAAAATCCTAATCTTTTTTGTCACTACACATTTACCTAGTCTTCGACGTTTAGTTCTAACGTTTAAATCCACTATAAACCCTATATTCGACTTCAAGGTTAAGAGGATTTCGCAACTAAAAACGTCCCTTTTGATGACGTAGCCGCAGTAATGACTGAGAAACTAAAACCATCACGGGAAGTTCAATCAGAGGTCCGATGACTAAGGCAAGGGCAATTAAGGGACGTTCTCCAAAAGTAGAAGTGGCGATCGCTAAGGCAATGGGTGAATTCCGGGCAAGGGTTGTGCAATTAAAGCAAGCCACTTCTTCATAGCTAAAGTGAGCTAAACGCCCAATGATTTGACCTAGCCAGAAGTTGATAACGAAGAATATTAAGACCGGGAGCAGCATTTTTAATAGCAACTCAGGTTGTTCAATCAAAATCTCTCCTTGTGAGGCAAACATGGCAGCGATCGCCACACAAAGAAATAGCCATTGATTAGCAGCAATTTTTAGTATCAAGCGGTGCAAAATACGATTTTGCGGTTGGATTAAACGCTTTGAGATAAATGCCAAAAGCATCGGCACAACTAAAACCAACACCACACTTTCAAGCAGAATCGCTGCATCAATATCTATCAGGCTTCCAGTAAATATCAAGAGATAAACGGGTAAGAGAATGACTTGCAAGAGCAGATTCCAGGGCAGTAGAGCAGTGGCAAGCGCAACATCGCCTTGAGCAAGGCTAGTAAAGATAAGATACCAATCTGTACAGGGTGTAACCATCAGCATAATCAGTCCTACCCATAGATCGGGAGTGTCTCTTAAGAAAATTGCTCCAAGTCCCCAAGCAAAAACGGGTGTCCAGAGAAAGTTTATTACTAAACTTAGCCCTGTCACTTTATAGTTTTGAAACGCATTCGCTAAGCGATTAAATGGAATATTCAGAAATACTCCATAGAGCATCACCATCAGAGCCGGGACAATTAAATGAACGGCATTTTCAGAGAACCAAGATATTTGACCTAACGCTAGCCCAATAAAGATAGCTGTAATGACCAATACTGTTTGGAGCTTTTCAGTCCGACTCAAATCAGTAACCTCCGTTACATCCAGAAGCCAGAATCATGGAAAGACTACGTCCCAAAGGCTCTAGCCTCTAAGTTTATGCCTTTAGTTAGGTTCGGTAAACTGCTCTGCATGCAAAGATATCGCAGTACAGAATCTCAATGTTGAATTATTTAAGACTGCGGTGAACGTTCTACTGTTTATTCTCGGACTGCTCTTGGTGCTTTTATCGCTCCTTGATGCGCTGTGGACAGCCCTATGGGTAGATGGAGGTGCAGGTCTAGTGACCGATCTACCCGCTCCCGATCTTGCATCTGTGCGCCAAGCTGGGATTCGAGTGGTTAGTGATGAAGAGTTTATGCGATCGCGGCAATTGTGGCTAGAGTTCGTGAGATTTAGCTGAATTCGCAAGAAGCCCCACAACTTCTGCGACAAAGAGAAAATTATATTTTTATTGCAACTTGTAAACTTGTCGTGATATGCTGACTTCAAACCATAAGTTTCCTTGTGGGTATTCATCAGCAACAGATGCAAGTAATGCTGCAAAAAGTGAGTTCTTCAGTAGCCCTAAGTATTTGGAATTGTCCACCCTAGCGTGGAACTAAAGTTTTACTGTGACGAAAAGTTGCTCTCATCCACCAGTACAAAGCTTGGCGAGTAAATGCTGGTCTGAGTTGGATTGGTTCTCGTTGCAGTCAGTGAGTTAACTGAGATTTTGCACCGTTCTCAGGAAGCTGCTCTCACCCGCCCAGAGTTAAAACTCCGGCGTTACGGCTTAAGTAGACTAAAACTCTTATCCAGTCGTCTAAAGACGACTTAAGCTATGAGACAGTGCTTAAAACCACTGGCGGATTGTTGCCACTGGTGCAAGCTGTGAGTTTTCACCAATACATAGCATTTAGCTAGTGCAGTGCGCTCTTTAAGTCTCTAAATTAAAGCGCTAGCAACAGCTTATTTTCTCCTTATCGTACTTGTTTCTCTCGCGATCGCATGATGGGTGAGAAGCAAACCAAGTGCGTCAAAAGTCTTGCTTTTTTTCGGACAGCTACATTTAGGAGGAAACTTGAACAGGGCAATTCTGAGGCGAGAGTGGTTTTTTAACACTCAGCGCGACATTATGGCAGGAGCAGTTGTGGGGCTTGCTCTGATTCCGGAAGCGATCGCCTTTTCGATCATTGCCGGGGTAGATCCCAAAGTCGGGCTTTACGCCTCGTTTATTATTGCGGTCATGACGGCGTTTTTAGGAGGTAGACCCGGTTCAATTTCTGCCGCCACAGGAGCGATGGCGCTGCTGATGATTGATTTAGTTAAAGATCATGGCTTGCAGTATCTATTAGCGGCAACCTTGTTAACAGGGGTCTTTCAAGTTCTGTTTGGGGTGGTAAAACTGAGCCGCCAAATGAGATTTATTCCTAGGGCGGTGATGATTGGCTATATCAATGCGTTGGCGGTGTTAATTTTCCTCGCCCAGTTGCCCCAACTGACGAATGTGCCGCCGACTGTATATGTGCTGACTGTTCTTTCCTTGGCAATTATTTACATTCTGCCTCGCTTTACCAAAGCAGTGCCTTCTCCCTTGGTGGCACTGGCGGTGATGACGATAGCCGCGATCGCACTAAAGCTCGATGTTCCCACGGTTGGGGATATGGGAGAGTTACCCACTGCGCTACCCAGTTTTGCCCTGCCTCAAGTCCCGTTAACTCTAGAGACACTCAGGATTATTTTGCCCTATTCGGTGACCTTAGCGATCGTAGGTTTGTTGGCGTCATTTCTCACGGCTTCACTGGTGGACGAACTCACCGATACCCCCAGTGATAAAAACCAAGAAGCCAAAGGACAAGGCATCGCCAATATGGTTACTGCCTTCTTTGGGGGTATGGCGGGGTGTGGAATGATTGGACAATCGGTGATTAATGTGCAGTCTGGCGGACGGGGAAGACTATCAACTCTTGCGTCTGGGGTTTTCCTGATAGTTGCCATATTGTTTTTACAAGATTGGGTCAAGCAAATGCCGATGGCAACTCTAGTCGCCGTGATGATTATGGTGTCAATCGGTACATTTCGCTGGTCATCCTTCAAAAATATCCCGCGCATCCCCCGCACTGAAACCGCTGTTATGTTAACGACGATGTTTGTGACAATTTTCACCCGTAATTTTGCCCTCGGCGTGGTGACAGGTATCGTCATGAGTACCGTATTCTTCTCTCGCAAGATTGCCCAGTTAGTCTTTGTGGATAAAGTGCTGAGTGACGATGGCTCTCATTGCATCTACAAAGTAGCCGGACAAATTTTCTTTTTATCCAGAGATGAGTTTCTAGAGTCTTTTGATTTTACAGAACTAGTCGAGCGCGTCACCATTGATTTAACCTATGCTCACCTGTGGGATCAGGGGGCAGTGGAGGTACTCGATAAAGCGGTACTTAAATTTCGCCGCAATGGAGTAGAAGTGGAGCTAATTGGACTGAATGACGCTAGTGCTACCTTGCTGAATAAATTGGGAATTTATCAAAACTCCGATACCCTGAAAAAACAGTAAAATTTTGCCTTTTAACCCTCTTACTTTTAGGGGATAAAACCATAATGAAGACTATTTTGCTTTGTACCGATGGCTCATCTTTTGCTGAAAATGTTTATAAATATGGAGCTTGGTTTGCTACCAAATTCAATGCCCAAATCAATGTTTTATTTGTTACTGATATTCGCAGTCAAAAAGTAGCGTCTACTGGAAACTTGAGCGGTAGTATTGGACTTGGTGCTTCAGAACAACTACTGAATGAGTTGGTTAATTTAGAACATGAAAAAGCAAAGCTGAATAATCAACGGGCAAGGTTGATTTTACAAAATGCAGCTAAATTTCTCAAGGCTGAGGGTGTAGAAAAGTTTAATTTAACCAACAAAATAGGATTTTTGGTAGATTGCTTTCATGAATTTGAAGAAAATTCCGACTTAATTGTTTTAGGTAAACGGGGAGAAGCCGCAGAGTTTGCATCGGGACATTTAGGAGCCAATATAGATCGAATTATTCGTAGTAGTAGTAAGCCATGCTTAGTTACTCCCCGCGAATTTAAACCGATTGAGCGCATTTTGGTTGCCTATGACGGTAGTCTAAGTGGGAAAAAAATCCTGCAATTTTTAGGAGATTCTCCTGTCTTTCAAAGTTTAGAGATACATCTGCTGACGGTGGCTAAAAGCAACTCAGATCAAACAGCAATGGTCACACTGAATGAGGCTCAAGAATGGTTGTATACAGGAGGATTTCAGCCAGTTTTTAGCTTGATAGCAGGTGAACCAGAAAAAGCTATTGCTCACTATGTTACCGAGCAAAATATCAGTCTTTTACTAATGGGCGCTTACGGGCATAGCCGCATTCGGCATTTAGTCATTGGTAGTATCACTGCCCAACTGCTGAGAAGTAGCAATATTCCTGTATTGCTATTTCGTTAACTCAACATCTATAAATTCAGCTTGATTTTTAAATGGAGGAAAAATTCTCGTGAACATAACCAATCAAATCCATTTCCGTAACGTACAAGGAGATATTCTTGGGGGGTTAACGGCGGCGGTTGTTGCCTTACCGATGGCATTAGCGTTTGGTATCGCTTCTGGAGCCGGTGCTTCTGCCGGTTTATGGGGGGCAATATTAGTCGGATTTTTTGCGGCTTTATTTGGCGGTACACCGAGCCTAATTTCTGAGCCAACAGGCCCCATGACAGTCATTGTCACCGCCGTCATTGCCGAACTAACTGCTAATAATCCTGCTGAAACTGGTCTGGCAATGGCATTTACCGTCATCATGATGGCAGGAGTCTTTTAGTGCTTTTAATCGTCGTATTGTGGGCTGCTCCCTTAACGTCTGTGATTCCCCTGGCTGTCTTAGCTGGGATTGTTTTAAAAGTAGGAATCAATATTATTGATTGGGGCTTTCTCAAACGGGTTCACAAAATCTCTTGGAAGGCAGCCGGAATTGTCTACAGTGTGGTAGCGCTCACAGTGTTTGTAGATTTAATGGTAGCTGTAGCTGTTGGGGTATTTATCGCGAATATCTTGACGATTGAACGTCTTGAGCAACTTCAATCTGATTCGGTTAAAGCAATTACTGACGCTGATGATCAAATTGTCCTGACCGAGGAAGAAAAGCAATTTTTAGATTTAGCGAACGGGCGAGTTTTACTGTTCCATCTGAGTGGTCCGATGATTTTTGGTGTGGCAAAAGCTATTTCCAGAGAACATAGTGCGATTGCTAACTATGATGTTTTGATTGTCGATTTAGGTGACGTTCCTATCCTGGGAGTAACATCTTCTTTGGCAATCGAGAATGCCATTCAAGAGGCGATTGATGCCGGACGAGAGGTGATCGTGGTTGGCGCAACCGGGAAAGTAAAACGTCGCTTAGAAACCTTAGGTATTGCCGGTTTAATTCCCGGACAGCACTGGATGGGTGATCGCCTGACTGCATTGCAAGAAGGTTTGGCTTTAGTTCGACAAAAGCAAGAGTATAGTTACGATGGAACTGACAAATCTTTTCCTTCTGTCGGCTGAACGGGGCTATATTCTTAGCTGACTTCCGGTTCGGGTAAACCTTTATTTAGGAATACAAATAATGTCAATTCATCAATATAGGCTTTTCCACCACAAGTACGGGAGAGCCACTTTTACTCTAACTTTTTTCAGGCGGCTGAACTTGTTTTCTGTGCTATCTCAACCCAAAGTGCAGTTAATGCGATCGCGAAAGGCACTACGATGGCTAATCCCAAAACGGGTGCATAACTGCCAAATTGCTCAAACCCAAGAGCAAATAACACCGGACCAAAAGCCGTACCCGCGACAGCGATAGTCGTTGCCAAACCACTAATCGACCGACGCCGAACAAACCAGAGATTGATCACATTGGTACTGACTAATCCGAGTGAACCCTGTCCTAAACCGCGAATAGCGATAAAGCCTAATCCTAGAGTAACTAGACCTTGCACCAATCCCATCCCCACACAGGCTAGGGCAAATAGAGATGCGATCGCAGCCACTGCTGTTCGTGGTCCCTTGCGGTCAATAAACCGTCCGATAAACGGCAAAGAAAACGAGCCGGTCAACGTTCCCAGCATATATAGCAATGAAACGACTGAGCGAGAAAGACCCAGTTCAGCGATAATTTTGTCAAGGAACACAGAAACTCCCACCGTTTGACCAGGCTTGACCGACTCGGTAATTGATCCTCAACCCATTTTTATCAAGTAAATCACACAGCGATTTATAGCTAAAAAGTTGCTTATGATAAGAATTCGTGGGTAATCCCGCTTCATCACGCGGTTCATATAAAACATTCGGAACCGAGCAAATGAGAAAGCCACCTGGTTTTAACAAGTGAGAAAATTTGGACAGAGCACAAGCCGGATCAACAAGATGCTCTAAGGTTTCAAAACTTGCGATTGCATCTAGAGAAGATGGACGCCGTGAGTTCTATTAAAAACTAAATCGGGTACATAATTGGGCTATTATTCAGTCAGAAATTTTAACTTCTTTCCTGATCAGTTTTCTCGTACCACTTCATTAAAGGAGTCGCACTAATTCCATGTATGATGATAGATAGTACAACAGTTATGGACGTTATCCAAGCAATTCTGGCACCCAATTCTCCCTCTAAACTCTTGCCAAGAGCATAGGAAAGATAGTAGAGAGAGCCGACTCCTCGAACGCCAAACCAACCAAATAACCAGCGGGTTGCTGGGTGAAAGCGTGAGCGAGGTGACTTGGCAAAACCTAAGTTGGTAGTGCTAATCCAAGCGCCTAAAGGTCGGATGACAAAAATTAATAACCCGGCGATGAGAAGGGCTTCGCCACCGAATTCTAGAATTGGCTCAATTCGCAGGAGGGAACCTAAGAGGAGAATAGTTCCCACTTCCATCAATTTTTCAAGTTGTTCGGTGAATTCCAGTTGAGAAATTCGCCGATTATGATTATGAGAAATCCGCTGTACCATCAACCCAGCAACGAATACCGCTAAAAATCCGTAACCGTTAATGAGTTCGGTCAGCGCATAGGTTATTAAAATAATACTGAGACCAAGGAAGTCCTCCATTAACACATCAATGGGTCGAAATCTTTGGAGCTGCTGATTAATTTTCATGACTCCCTTGCCGACCAAAATACCCATACCAATTCCAGCCGCGATCGCCCAAATTAAATCAACAAGAATCCATTGCTTTAACCAAACTTGCCAATTGTCGTTTTCTAACCAATAAATCCCAAAATAGACAAAAGGAAAGGCTAACGCATCGTTCAATCCCCCTTCAGAAGTCAGACCAAATCGCAACTCATCTCTATCTCCTATATGTGCCAATTGGACTTCTGATGCCAATACCGGGTCAGTTGGTGCGAGAATTGCCCCCAACAAAACAGCGGCTCCCCAGTTCAGGCTCAACAACCAATGGCTAATTACTGCTATGGCAGAAATTGAAATCGGCATGAGAAAAGCGATGAGCCGAATTGTTGAATTCCAAGCTCCTATTCTCAGAGGGCGATTCATTTTTAAGCCGCAACTAAACAGAGAGACAATTACAACAAATTCTGTGACGCGCTCCAAAAATTCGGTTTGGAGCTGAAGTTGAATCAGATCAACTCCATGGGGACCGAGAAAAATTCCAACAACTAAGTAAATGAGAGCGTAAGAAAGAGGTAATCGCTTAATCCAGCCTGAACCCATTGTGACCAAAAGGAGCAGTGAGCCAATAAGCAACAAGGCAAGAATGTAGATATCCACAAAAGTAATACCTTATTTAATAAGGGGAAAAGCTTTCTAAGAAGACACGCAGGGGCGGTACTTTAATCCGTCTCGAAGTATCCTTTGAGAATCCCTGATATTCATCCTAGGGAGAGGTTGGCTCACTCACTAACGCAAATCATTCGGACGAACGACTAAAATACCGATCGCGTTCTTGATATTGCCCACATACTGCTGTAAGTCTGAGGAAATCGTCACCGCTCCAGCCGGTGAGGCATGAATCAAACGAATTCCACCATCTGACTGGCGATCAATGAATCCGGTATGGGTAACATCTAATCCAGCAATATTCGTGGCGATGCCGATAATATCTCCAGATTGTAACTGATTATAGCTGTGGTGAACCTGATCGGTGGGAATATATTCTAAGGAGACAGCATTGAGCTGAGCTTCCATCTCTAGAATACAGTCGTAATTTGCCTGATTATTCACGAGTTGGGGATAACGGTGTCGGTGGGTACTCATAAAATTAAGCCGCTTATTTAACGGGATTCCTCCCAACGCCTGGGTAATATTTGTGACTGTTCCCCGTTTCTGGTTGTCATGAATCCAGGCTGAGAAATAATGCAAACGGCTACAATAGCCATGGAGTTGACCATTCTGGTAACGCTGATCCTGAATATGAGCGACAAAGGTGGGATAGGAATAATCCTGTCGCGCTATAGTTCGTGCGATCGCGAGTACTGTTTCCACAAATAGCACACAGTCAAATTCCTGAAGCGTCACCACCAAGGTTTCTTCTGCTGACTGGTCTAATAAGCCTGCCTTATAGGGTGTCCCCACAAACTGGTGTGCGATCGCCTGTATAATATCAGCCAGGGGTTGCTCATGCAGGTGTTGGACAATTGCCCATTCCATGACCTGTTGAAACTGTTCGATCTCATCAGTTGCAAAACTCATTGATTCAGAGACGGTGACATTTTGGGTATCGGTCAATAATGTCTGGGAAGGGGGAAAAACCAAAGCCTCTCTCCTACCAGGAGAGAAGTTTGCAGAGAGGTTTTCCACATCCCGTGACAAGTAAGAATACTTTATAAGTTCCTCGTCCTCTACTTCCAAAAGGTCGCAGGCTGCGTCTCTACAAGCTTCCCCGCCTCCAGGAGTATCTTTAGAACGATTTGTCGCTTGACTAACGGGGATAGGATGATACTCCTGAGCTTGAAAGGCAAGATCTGACCTAAAACCGCCAGAAATTACCAATCCCACAAAAGCCCAGCCAAACATTTTTCTCATTATTCCTCCTACTTCCCCGGCTTAAAAGGGCGGGTTTAGTCAAGTTATCAGATATCGACGAACATTATTGGTAAAACCCTTCCCTACCCCCTTCCAGACGCGCCAACAGACGCGCCATGGCACGTCTGGTACATATTTCTGTGCTGCTTTCAGTTTGCCACAGCGCGATCGCTAGACCATTGATGCAGTAGGAGTTAGACAAGGATTGGTGATCTCAAACAGCTAACTTGGCTCTGTCAATTGCGCCTCAAGGCTATAAACTGAAGGATGCATCAAGTTTGAGACGATTTTATTTAAGCTGTGCGAAAAATAGTCATTGCCGGTAACTGGAAAATGTACAAGACTCAAAGGGAATCCTCTGAGTTTTTACAAGACTTTATGCCCAAGCTGGAGCAAACACCCCCAGAGCGGGAAGTTGTTCTGTGTGTTCCCTTTACAGACTTGGGAGTCATGTCCAAAAATCTGCACAATAGCCGTGTGCAGCTAGGGGCGCAGAATATCCACTGGGCTGATGAAGGCGCCTTCACCGGTGAAATTTCTGGAGCGATGTTGACCGAACTCGGCTTACGTTATGTCATAGTTGGTCACAGTGAACGGCGTCAGTACTTTGGTGAAACGGACGAAACCGTAAACCAACGCCTCCTCGCCGCCCAGCGTCATGGGTTAATTCCCATCCTTTGTGTCGGTGAAACGAAGCAACAACGAGATGCTGGAGAAACAGAATCTCACATCAGCAAGCAACTCATAGAAGGCTTGGTGGATGTGGATCAGCAGCAACTCGTGATCGCCTATGAACCGATCTGGGCAATTGGTACAGGAGATACCTGTGAAGCCGCAGAAGCCAATCGGATCATGGGTTTGATTCGCTCTCAACTAAAAGTCGCCGATGTGCCTATTCAATACGGGGGTTCGGTCAAGCCTGGGAATATTGATCAAATTATGGCGCAACCTGAAATTGATGGGGTGTTAGTTGGGGGAGCTAGTCTAGAGCCGGGGGGATTTGCCCGAATAGTCAATTATCATTGACCACCCTGAAAAACGTGGATTCTAAGAGGTTGTTCAGCGACGGGTTGAAACCACGTCGCTTAACTTGCTCTTGGCTTGCTCTTGGCTTGAGGTTTATCGGTCATTTGTTGAAAAAACGGATAAATGAGGTAGCTAGCTTCTCGCTTCCTTGAGTATGACAAAGGATAAATGACGAATGACAAAGGACAACTAACCATCCGAGATCGTTCTTTCTGCTGGGGAGAACGCACCTATCTCATGGGCGTTTTGAATGTGACGCCGGATAGCTTTAGTGATGGGGGGGAGTTTAATACCCCAGAGGCGGCTTTGACACAAGCTCAGCGGCTGGTAGATGCTGGTGTGGATATTCTCGACATTGGCGGACAATCAACGCGACCGGGGTCTGAGGAGGTTTCGGAAGCCGCAGAACTCCAGCGTGTACTACCTGTGATCAAGGCGGTGCGTTCCTCGCTGTCTGTTCCTATCTCCGTGGATACCACCAGAGCCTCTGTCGCGAAAGCAGCAGTGGCGGTGGGTGCGGATATGGTCAATGATATTTCCGGTGGTACGTTTGACCCGGATATGTTTCCTGTGGTTGCTCAATTGAGAGTGCCAATCATTTTGATGCATATCCGGGGAACCCCCCAAACGATGCAAAAGCTGACCGATTATCACAATATCATCGACGAAATCTACCAGTTTCTAGAGGGTCAAATTCGGGCGGCTATCAATGCAGGAATTGTGCGATCGCGCCTAATCATTGATCCGGGTATTGGGTTCGCCAAAACCGCCGAGCAAAATGTACAACTGCTACAGCAACTTTCTGCCTTTCGTTACCTCGGTGTGCCAATTTTAGTCGGAGTGTCTCGCAAAAGTTTTATCGGTCGCATTCTTAACCAACCTGACCCCAAGCAACGGGTCTGGGGAACGGCGGCGGCTTGCTGTGCGGCTATTGCTTCAGGCTCTGATATTCTTAGGGTTCACGACGTTTCCGAAATGCACGATGTATGTCGGGTGGCTGATGCTATTTGGCGGTAGTAGACAATGCGGCTAACTTTTTAGTCGTGTCACGCCAGTAGACTATTTGTTTAGTCAGATTGTAAATTTTTGTAAAGAAAGTTAGCGAAACCTTGCACTAATCCCCCTTCAAAACTCATAATTTTAATCTGACGGCGATGTATAGAGCAGCGTTATCCCAGAAAAGATCAACCTGGAGTACGGATAGCCTTATGAATTGCTGTCAAGTCATCAAAAGCCGTATTTGAGTTAGCGAAAAACTACCATTAAACGGTAAAATAAAAATAGTTATTGACCTCTCTACTGGAGTTTGGATGATAAATTGAAGTAGGTTGAACAAGTGCGCTAAGCAACGACGATAGAAGAAGAGATAAAGTTCGTCTATCTAGAAAAACCTGAATTCAAAGCCTTGAAATTATGAGGCAAGTAAGACCCTTCAATTGCCAGACAAGTCAATCCCCATTGAGTAGTAAAATGAGCCAAAAAGTCTTAGATATTATGAGTCTAAGCTAAGCGGTTGGCATAGTTCAGCCCAAAGCCAAAAAGCTAACCCAACTGATTGAGGTAGCGTTTTGCCTGTACAATCAGAAATGGCAGACATTAGCGTCGTTTGTTCTCATCTATCTTTCTTTGGCAAATTTGTTAAGTTTTCTCTAAAAGACAGGAGTATCGGTAAATGTTCGGTTTTTTAAAAGGTGGCAATAAATCTAAAGACCAATCGTCAGAGGCTCCGAAAAGAAAAAAAAGTAAAGACTACTTTTTGGAGCTAGACGATATTGGGGCGGTCAAATCGGAACCGGAAGTAAAGAAACCGGAACCCGCTCAAGCAACCAAAGCCCCAGAAGCGGAAGCGAAAAAGCCAGCAGCGAAAAAGCCAGCAGCGAAGAAGCCAGCAGCTAAAGCCGCTAAAGCACCAGAAGCCAAACCGCAAAAAGCTGCACCCCAAGCGACACCCGCAGCAGCTAGCAATGGCAAAGCAGAGCCTCAACCAGGACTCACCTTTGCGCCAAACAACTTATTGCCACTCAAAGCTAACAGTGGTCGGCGGCGTCCGGGTCCGAGTATGAGTAGTTTCCTAGAGATGGCGCGTCAGATGCAGCCTCCTCGCTCATAAGCGATTTCATTGAGCGGTGTCGATGTAGAGACGTTACCTGCAACGTCTCTACGTTTGTCTAAGCCGCTTTAATTCCTTGGGGAATTAGTTCAATGTTTTGCTTAGCTATCTTTGAAGTTGTTAAACTTAAAGACCATTGGTTTTGGCAAAGTTTCAGATAGATATTAAATAACGCCTATTCCAAACGAGAACCAAGTGAACGCAACCACTGATATTGTCCAAAAACTCTTGAATCTGTGCCATGTCCTCTGTTCCACAGATTTTCTCCCACAAATATTAAGAAAATCTTAAATATACATGGGTGAGAATGGAGGGGGCTAGTTGGCTAAAACGCTTACTTAGTAGGGGTTAGGCTTCTATCGTCAATCGGGATGGGGGGAACTTAAGTCTAAAACAAGCGATCGCATGTTTTCTGTGAGGAGTGCGATCGCTCTTGCATAAAATCTATAGTTGTAATATGATGTCCGGCAAATCAACCCTAATAAAAAAGTCCGAAACCCTTGCTGTTACAGCATAACCTTTACCTGGATTAGGTTCTATCTTAACAGATCTCAGAAAATGTCATACTCGCTATAAAATAGAAGACTAAAGCATCTATCCCTATAGATGATTGGTCATTATCCTTAAATCCTATTTATGACGACCTTTTGCAAATGAGCGAGAGAACACTATTCGATAAAGTTTGGGACTACCACACCGTCGGTACTCTGCCTTCGGGTCAAACTCAACTATTTATTGGTTTACATTTAATCCACGAAGTTACCAGTCCCCAAGCCTTTGGGATGCTGCGCGAGAGGGGATTGAAGGTGCTGTATCCCGAACGCACGGTGGCGACTGTGGATCATATCGTTCCCACCGAAAACCAGGCGCGTCCCTTTGCTGATGTCTTAGCCGAGGAGATGATGCAGGTGTTGGAGCAAAGCTGTAAGGATTATGGGATTCGCTTCTATAATATAGGATCGGGGAATCAAGGGATTGTTCATGTGATTGCCCCAGAACAGGGATTAACCCAACCCGGAATGACCATCGCATGCGGTGATTCCCATACTTCGACTCATGGCGCTTTTGGTGCGATCGCGTTAGGGATTGGTACGTCTCAAGTCCGTGATGTCCTCGCCTCTCAAACCCTAGCCCTGTCTAAACTCAAAGTTCGCAAAATTGAAGTGAATGGGAAACTCCCTCCTGGTGTTTACGCCAAGGATGTGATTTTACACATCATCCGCAAGTTAGGGGTCAAAGGTGGAGTTGGCTACGCTTATGAATATGCTGGCACGACCTTTGAGCAGATGACGATGGAAGAACGGATGACGGTGTGCAATATGTCCATTGAAGGCGGTGCCCGATGTGGTTATATTAATCCGGATCAGGTGACGTTTGAGTATCTCAAAGGGCGAGATTTTGCGCCAAAAGGGGCAGATTGGGATAAAGCGGTGGAATGGTGGATGAGTATCCGTTCTGATGCCGATGCCGTTTATGATGATATCGTTACCTTTGATGCGGCTGAGATTGCGCCAACGGTGACCTGGGGAATTACACCGGGACAGGGAATTGCCGTGAATGAAGCGATTCCTGTGCCTGATAGTTTACCTGAATCGGAACGCGCGATCGCACAAGAAGCGTATCGTTATATGCAGCTTATCCCCGGTGCGCCGATTCAGGGAACCAAAGTGGATGTCTGTTTTATCGGAAGCTGCACCAATGGACGATTGACGGATTTACGCGAAGCCGCCCAATTTGCCCAAGGAAAGCGAGTCGCGGAGGGCGTTAAGGCATTTGTTGTCCCTGGTTCAGAACGAGTCAAAAAAGAAGCCGAAGCCGAAGGATTGGATAAAATCTTTGTAGAGGCGGGGTTTGAGTGGCGTGAACCGGGATGTTCCATGTGTTTGGCGATGAATCCCGATAAGTTACAAGGGGATCAGATTAGTGCATCCTCCTCGAACCGCAATTTTAAAGGGCGTCAAGGTTCAGCCACGGGACGCACATTGTTGATGAGTCCAGTGATGGTGGTAGCGGCGGCGGTTAATGGGAAAGTTTCTGATGTTAGACAGTTATTGTGAGCCAGCCAGCCAAGAACTAAAGTTCTGGCTGAAAGCTAAAACCCGTTAAAACGGGTTCAAAGACTTTAATGGAGTAAGCTTGAGCCAAATTTGAGGAATTAACCATTAGCCCGGAAACCGTAGGGGCGCACGGCGTGCGCCCGATTTAATCGTCAAATCTAATGCCACCATTTTAGCTGGGTCACGCCGCCATCGTGGGTAAATATTATAACGCGGGAAACGCTTATATTAGAGTTAGTTGCTTTTGCCCACCGAGCGAGTCATTTGGGGTGTATTACCAATTTTGCCAGATTTCAGTTAAAACGGGTTGAAATTAAAGTATAGTGAACCGTTTTAGCCGGAAATTGCGTTCCAGGTTTATGTTACAGCAACGGAGGGAATACTATGAATATCAGAGCGATCGCGCTTGCTACCATTCTCGGTTTATCTGCGCCTACAATTACCGAGTTTATCATTAAAACACCTGTCGTCGCCCAAGCCAGGGTTCCTCTGGGGACATTCGAGGGTGGTGAATGGTCGGTCACAATTAACTACAGCAACAACGCCCTCACTTACTACGGTACTAATCAACAAACCGGTGATAACTTGATCCTCAGAGGTGCGAAAGTACGGGGAAATCCTCAACGCCGTATTTATATTTGGCAAAACGGAGATTTTCAGTATCAAGTTGCATGGCGTCCCAATGATCCAAGAATTATTCGTCTTCAGGTATTCAATCCCGCAGGACAAGAAATTCTCAATCGCCTTCTCTATGAAAATTAGGGATGAATGGTAGTAGGTGATAATATTAGGTAGGTTGGGTTAAGGCATAAAACCCAACCTATTTCTGCTGTTGATCATATATTCATGTCCAATCTTTTTTGCCCAAACTTTAAGGAGTAAATTTATGTTAAAAAGAATGTATATAGACAACTTTAGATGTCTTGTGAACTTTGAAATAAAGTTGGAAGATAATATTAGCCTATTTCTTGGATCTAACGGTTCTGGTAAAAGCACAGTCTTCGCAGCGTTACAGAAACTGCAATATTTTATTGTGAACAGGTTTCAAGTTGATCAAATTTTTCCAGGAACAGATTTAACTCGCTGGGAAACTCGCTCGATCCAAAAATTTGAATTAGACATTGAAGGAAATGGAGGAATTTACAAATATTCTTTAGAAATTGAACATCAAGGCGATTATGCCCCTCCTGTAATGCATCGTGAGAGATTGAGTTTTAATGAACAACCACTATCAGATTTCAGGATTGAAATAGAGCAGGATCAACCTGTTGTGAAAGCAATGATATACTATGATTCTCCTGACCAACAAGGAGAATTTATTCCATTTGTGGACTACTCACGTTCTGTTGTAGGTTTGGTATCTGAGAGATTGGATACTCAAAAACTGACTTGGTTTAAAAAGCGGATATATCGTTTTTTAATTGTACACATTAATCCTTGTTCCATGACAGCAGAGAGTCGCCAAGAAGATAGGTATCCAGCATGGGATATGTCAAACTATGCGGCTTGGTATACTTATCTGTCTGGAGATCAGGGAAAAATATTTGAACTCACAATGAAATTAAAACAGGTAATAGATGGATTTCATTCATTTAAAAATGAACCAATTGGGGAGGCAAAAATTCTATCATTATCTTTCCCGAATCTCAGCAAAAAGCCTTACAAACTTAACGAAATATCAGATGGTCAACGAGTTTTGATTGCACTATATACCTTGATATATTGTGCGCCTGATGAAGATTATACCTTGTGTATTGATGAACCAGAAAATTATCTCGCTTTACCGGAAATACAGCCTTGGCTGAGTACACTTTTTGATCAATGTTCAGGTGCAGAAAGTCACGGACAAGCCATTTTAATCTCCCATCACCCTACACTCATTAACTATTTAGCTAGTAGTTCTGGTTATTGGTTTGAGAGAGCCAATGAAGGAATTATACGTCTACAGTCCATTACCGATCAACAAGATACAGGATTATCACTGGCTAAACTAATCGAACTGGGATGGATTTATGACGAGTAAAGACAATAAACCAGAAGTCATTATTTTATGCGAAGATATTGATCACGAACGATTCATCAGACAGTATCTTATCTGTTGTGGATTCGAGGATCGCAAAATCAAAAATTTCCCTAATGTCAAAGGAAGGAAAGTCAATAATAATAATGACTTCGTTATCAAGCACTATGCACCTCTTGTTAAAAGCTACAGAAGCAAAAATTTTCAAAATCGTGCCATAGTCGTGATGATTGATACCGACACTAATAGCATAAATGACATATTGCGCTCTTTGCACATAGCATTAGACGAGCAGGAAGGCAAGTTAAATCGAGACCCAAGGTTACCTAACGAGAAAATTGCCATTTTTGTGCCAGCCAGAAATATTGAAACCTGGTTTTATTACATTAGTATTGAACGCAATTGCGATGAAAGGACAGATTATAAGAATTCTCCAGCAATTAGAAAATGGAATAGGATCGATTTACGTATCGATTTAGCTAAATCCTCAGCAAAAAAATTATCGAGGGAAATCTGTCCTCAAGGACTTGATAGTAATGCCCTGTCTTCCTTACATCATGCCTGTGATGAGTTGAGACGACTTCTCAATTAGTAACCTGACACGAGTCCATGGGTAATTCTTATTGAATTGATGTTACACTCTACTCCAAGATAAATGGAGATATATTTTGTTAGTA
Source organism: Coleofasciculus sp. (assembly GCF_046565525.1). Taxonomy (NCBI): domain Bacteria; kingdom Bacillati; phylum Cyanobacteriota; class Cyanophyceae; order Coleofasciculales; family Coleofasciculaceae; genus Coleofasciculus; species Coleofasciculus sp. The sequence continues at coordinate 79,455 of NZ_JBKHUP010000003.1, forward strand.
GAAAAAAAGGAGTGAATTCATGAGTCAAGTGAAAACCGTGTCAGGACAAGGCGTTCCCGTTGTGGGTAATGATATTGATACCGACAGAATTATCCCCGCTCGCTATTTGCGCTGTGTTACCTTTGAAGGATTAGGAGACAAAGCCTTTGCCGATGACCGCGCCCAGGCAAAAGGGCAACATCCTTTTGACCGCCCTCAGTATCAAGGGGCAAATATTTTAGTGGTTAACGGTAACTTCGGCTGTGGTTCTTCGCGGGAACATGCGCCTCAAGCTTTGCAAAAATGGGGCATACAAGCCCTTGTCGGTGAAAGTTTTGCTGAAATCTTCTTTGGTAACTGTTTGGCAATGGGGGTTCCCTGTGTTACGGCTGAACCGGAAACAGTGAAGCAGTTACAGAGAATCCTGGAAGAGAATCCCCAAGCGCCGATAACGGTAGATTTAGAATCAATGGAGGTTCGCTGTGGTGACTTCCAATCCTCTGTTTCAATGCCTGAAGGGGTAAGGCAAACTCTGATTACAGGGACTTGGGATAGTTGCGGACAACTGGTGAAGCAAGTTGAGCAAATTCGGGAGACAGCGATGAAGTTGCCTTATCTGAAGTGGGAAACCGCCATAGTGTAAGATTGGCAACGTCTCATCTGGGATAGTAGGCTTGTAGTCAGGGCTTTAGCCCTAGATGCTGCCCTAGTAACATGCGCCAACCCAACCTACTGGCTTGACACAGCTAAAATTGTGGAATAGATCTTACCATTGAATCGGGCGCACGCCATCATTGGTGTCAACTTAAGCGCCAAAAGTAGGGGAAGCAGAGGAAGCCCTATGGAGGTGTTCCGAGGGAACTATGACTTGTATAGGGAACAGGGACACCTTCGCTGAAAATTAGGATTTGTGACACGCATGGCACGCCATGCGCCCCTACTCTCTATAAATTTTAGATTGCGCTGGCATAGTCTATCTCCTAGATTGTAGGGTGGGTAGTACCCACCCTACGTCTTTAAGCCGCTTTTTTGAGTGGATTATTTAGCATCACATTGCCGCTAACATCAACACTCAAATCTGTTCCTGGTACGTATCCTTTGAGCACCCACTGTTTATAGAGAGTAAATGAAGTAATTCTGTGAATTTCCTGCATGATGTCCGCAGGAATAAGGTTTTCAACAGCCCAAATAACTGAGTCTGGCTCAAACCAAATCACACGTTCAATACTGACAACCAACACAGCAGCAATATATTCAAGGGTCAGTTTGGTCGTTAAATCGGCAATAAGGGCTGACCCAATTTGGCTGTTGCGAGTCATGATTGCTCTCGCCATCCGGTCAGCTTCTCGGTCGAATTCCAAAGAGTTCATACTTGGCTTTTGCTTTTTCTGCCTAGGATTTTCTGGTCTGGAGTCTGCACCAGAAAGTTACTGTTTTGCCAAGTATACCCAAAGATAGATGTCAGTTGGTATAAATTGTGTATCTTATTTTAAGAAAATCTTAAATATATATGGGTACGAATAAAGAAAGGTCAATTGCTAAAACTGTTACGGAGTGGGGATTAAGGCTCTGTGTAGTACATCTGCACCGGGGGATCTTCAGTTCACGAAAGCTTCCTAGCTTGGATTATATGCTAAAGGAGGCAGAGCCTCCCTAAAAGCATTCCCAGGCAGAGCCTGGGAACGAGACGACGAGACGACTAGGCAGAGCCTAGGAACAAAACTAGCCTACAGGTTGTAGCAACCGCGCTGGCGATTCACCCGGTAAAACCTTCACCTTACCATTCTCATCTACATCAACCACAGCGGTTTCTCCCTCAATGATCTGACTTGCTAACATGGCTTCGGCTAAACTATCTTCTAATAGCCGCATAATTGTCCGACGTAGCGGTCGCGCTCCATAACTGGGATCATACCCTTCTTCGACTAAACGATCTTTGAACCGTTCTGTCACTTCTAGGGTAATTCCCTGTTCAATTAGGCGAGTTGAAACTTCCACAAGTAGGAGATCGGCAATTTGCTTAATCTCGTCTCGCGTTAACTGACGGAAGACGATAATATCATCAAGGCGATTGAGGAACTCTGGACGGAAATAGTCCTTGAGTTCATCATTCACTCGGCTGCGAATCCGGTTGTATTGAGATTCCGCCAGATTATCTGAGTCTTCAAACCCGAAACCACCGCCACCTTTTTCAATCACCCGCGAACCGATGTTCGAGGTCATGATAATCAGCGTGTTCTTGAAGTCTACGGTACGACCCTTAGCATCCGTCAAACGACCATCATCCAGCAGTTGCAGGAGGCTATTGAAGACATCGGGGTGTGCTTTCTCGATTTCGTCAAACAGGAGTACTGTGTAGGGTTGACGCCGGACGGCTTCTGTGAGTTGACCGCCTTCGTCATAGCCGACAAATCCTGGAGGCGAACCGATGAGCTTGGAGACAGTGTGCGGGTCCATGTACTCGGACATATCCAAGCGAATCATCGCATTTTCTGACCCGAAGAAGTAAGCCGCCAACGCTTTCGCCAGTTCTGTCTTACCAACTCCCGTCGGTCCAGAGAAGATAAAGCTAGCGATGGGTCGATTCGGGTCTTTTAACCCCACTCGCGCCCGCCGAATCGCTTTGGAGACGGCTGTAACCGCTTCTTCTTGACCAATTAATCGTTGGTGCAACGTATCTTCCATGTGCAGCAGCAGGGCTGATTCGGATTCGGTCAGCTTGTTAACTGGTACACCCGTCCAGGAGGAGACAATGTGGGCAATATCTTGCTCATTTACCAGAGGCGTCTGTACGGGGGTATCTGCATCGGTTTCCTCTTGCAGAATCGCCTGCAGCTCCCCTTCTAGTTCCTGTTCGCGATCGCGCAATTGGGCGGCTTTCTCAAAGTCCTGGAGACGAACGGCTTCTTCTTTTTCTTTGGTCACCTGACGCAATTGACGCTTGATGTCTCGCGTGGCTGGGGAGGGCTGACAATGGATTAAATGGACACGACTTCCGGCTTCATCAATTAGGTCAATGGCTTTGTCCGGTAAGAAACGGTCACTGATATAGCGATCTGAGAGTTTCGCCGCCGCATCCAAAGCACTATCGGAGATTTCTACCCGGTGATGCTGTTCATAAGCATCCCGTAACCCCTGCAAAATTTCAATGGTTTCCTCAACCGAGGGTTCACCAACCATAATCGGTTGGAAACGGCGTTCTAGGGCGGCGTCTCGCTCAATATGCTTACGATATTCATCCAAGGTAGTCGCCCCTACACACTGGAGTTCACCCCGGGATAAAGCAGGTTTGAGGATATTTGCCGCATCTAATCCGCCTTCTATCGCCCCAGCACCGACTAAGGTATGGATTTCGTCAATCACCAGGATAATATTCCCCGCTTGACGCACTTCCGCCATTATATTCTTGATGCGTTCTTCAAAGTCACCCCGGAAACGGGTACCGGAAATCAGTGATCCGATATCCAAGCTGATTACCTGCTTATTTTCCAACAGTTCCGGCACATTTTTATCCGTAATCCGTTGTGCCAACCCTTCTGCGATCGCGGTTTTGCCGACCCCCGGTTCTCCCAATAATACGGGGTTATTCTTGGTTCGGCGTCCTAAAATCTGAATAATCCGTTCGATTTCCTTGACACGACCCACCATAGGGTCTAACTTACCTTCTGCGGCTAACTGGGTGAGATTCCTGCCAAACTCTTCCAATGTGGCGGACTTTGATGTGCCGCCCATCATCGAAGTCCCTGGTCCTCTAGCGCTTGCAGCCGCCGCTACTTCACCGATAGCTTGAATCAGTTTAGTGCGGGCAGTTGCTGAGTTGACGCCTAAACTTTGCAACACTTTACCCGCGACGCTGTCGCTGTCTTGCAGAATGGCGAGTAACAAATGCTCTGGACCGATATAATTATGTCCTAGTTGTCGAGCTTCTTTAAAGGAGAGCTCAAACAGGCGTTTGGCTTTGGGAGTGAAGGGAATTTCAGCCGGAACAAAGCCTGAGCCGCGACCAATAATTCGTTCTACGACTTTCCGGGTCGATTCTAGGGTGATGTCCATCTCTTTGAGGACAATTGCGGCTACACTGGTTCCTTCTCGCAGCAATCCCAAGAGGATTTGCTCAGTTCCCACGAGGTTATGTCCCAGGCGACGGGCTTCCTCCTGGGCGAGCATAATAGATTTGATAGCTCTGTCTGTAAAATGTTCAAACATGATGGGTTTCCTTTACCGAAGGGTTTATGACGTGGTGAAGTGATATACTAATCACCATTTTTGTAAATTTTTATGTACGTTACACTAACACTCTACCTCTGTATGATTTACTCCATCAGTGGGCAGAACCGTAATAGTTGGGTGTAGTTGCCGTCTACAGGGGATTTCAGGGAATTTAGATTAAGGTCTGAAGAAGGCGTCCCTTTCTACCCATCTATACTTAGTTTGTTCTATTGGTCAACCGGATCAATCAGAGAAGCTGGGGGAGCCGGGGGAGCCGGGGGAGCAGAGGGAGAAGCTTATCCGAGCAGTATTGCGTCCCGCCTGACCAAGTAATGTTGAATTAACTTCCCCATCACCCTCACGCTTCCCCCGGTGGTGATGCTTCTGACACTGTGAACTGCTGTTCGAGTTGGCGATAGTGAGGTACGTCAATAAGCTGCTCAAATTCTCTTAAGGAGACGAGATTGGTGAAGCCTGCGGTAGTCCCCTGTTGGCGCAAATGACTCAAACAATCCATCCTGGCTTTGTCGCTGCAAATAAGCCAGAGAGGGGATAGACGACGATTTTTAAGCCTAATTCTTGCAGTTGTTGCCCCGATAGCACAGGAGTTTTTCCCCCTTCTATCATATTGGCAAACAGAGGCACATCGGGAAGTGCTGGCGCGATCGCACTACTCCCTTTATAACCCAGTCCTTGTCAAGCGGACGAAAGGCAAGTGTAGCAGCGATTTTAATCGCCGTGACAAAAGGGGATTACTTGATTTAATCGGACTGTTTAACCACTTGTTTTAACCCTTTCTTCCAATCGGCGGCTCTCTGGGGGTTGGGATAGGTGCCAATGAGTTCTCTTAATTCGGTTTGATGCTTGGGTTTGAGTTCCGATTTAGTGCGATTTCCCAAAAGACAGATGGCGCGTTGTAGACTATCTTTATCGCCAGGAAGTTTTGGCGGTAAGTCTACCGGAAAGGTGGGATGGGGTTTTTGGGATGATGATTTAATGCTGGTTATAGCAGGTAAATTGGCGGGGAGAGGGGAGAGATCAACGGGATTAATGTAACCATAACCCCCTTTTTTGTCGGTGAAACAGAGTCGGGGAATGCCTTTTCGTTGAGTGCCATCCAGTCTGCCAATTCTACCTCTATGTTTGTTTTTGTTTGAATGGGCGGGATCAACAATACACATATCACCGGGATACAAGGTATAGTTCTCCGTGGTCGCTTTGCCGTTATCGGAGCTTCCGGTACAGTGTTTTCCGTGGTTGAGATAAACTGTAACTTGCTTCATGTGACTGATTACAGACGTAGCATGGCACATCTCTACATAATCTACGACTTAGGAATCCGGGCGAGTTTTGTGGTTCAGTTGTTAGTAACCCATTTTAATATACAGCCCTCACCCCCAGCCCCTCTCCATCCCCCCTAACCCCCCTTATAGATCCTCCTCCCGTCCCCCTTAAAAAGGGGGAAGCCAGAGGATGCTTCGCGTTTTTTGCACGGGGGAAGCCAGAGGATGCTTCGCTTCTGTTGCATGGGGGGAATAGGGAGAGGGGAGCAAGAGGGATTATTGTTATGCTTCCCCTGCTTCCCCTGCTTCCCCTGCTTCCCCTGCTTCCCCTGCTTCCCCTGCTCTCTACCCCCACCACAATACTTATTCAGCAAACCCTATTGTATCCGGTCGGATGGCTCTAACAATCGTCACCGGATTCAGGGGGGTAAAACGGGTGAGTTGAGCGATGGGAATGGAACGGGAAAGCTGAACCTGTAACAATCGATATGTCCAACCGCGATCGCTAAACCAATTGACTGCCTGATTTAGATGTTCTAAGGTTGCCAAGGCTAACACGACTATTCCATTATCCACGAGTTGCCCCTGCGTGCGATCTAAAATTGCTAACAAGTTTCCTCCACTTCCGCCAATAAAAACACGCTGGGGTGTGGGTAGCTGTGACAAAATATCCGGTGCTGTACCATAAATAGAGGTAACATTCGTAACCTGTAAACGACGGCAATTTTGTTCAATTAAAGCCGTTCCCATCGCCGTTTTTTCGATAGCATAGACTTGAGACGTCGGCGATAATCGGGCAATTTCAATAGACACTGAACCTGTTCCTGCACCAATATCCCAGATAATTTGTTCCGGTTGTAGGGATAGTTCTGCTAAAATCAGGGTACGGATTTCCCGCTTCGTCATTAAGCCCGGGCGATCGCGAAAACTGGCAAAGCTGTGATCCGATAACCCTAAAATGGGTAATGTGGCGACATCTAGGGGAGTATCACTGGGTTCAGGGTGACGCAGGAGAATCACGACATTCAGAGGCGCGATCGCTTCTAAGTGTACCGCATCCACAGGTAAACACCTCACTCGTTCATCGGTTCCACCTAAGTTTTCACACAACCAAAACTGGTAATCACCAGGTAAATCCAGATCAAATAACAGGTTTGCGATCGCACTCGGCGTATTTATCTTATCCGTAAGCACGGCAATTTTTTCCGTCCCCTGTTGTAGCGCTTGGGTTAACCTTTCTAAAGAACGCCCGTGACTACTAATCGTCACCGCATCTTGCCAAGGGACTTTAACCCGACTAAATGCTAATTGTACCGCACTGACATGGGGATGAAAGGTGAGGTTTTCTCGTGGCAATTCGGCTAATAATAAACGTCCCAAGCCAAAAAACAAGGGATCGCCACTTACTAACACAATGATACAGCAATTTTGGTCATTCTTTGCCAACTGACGACGAATCTCACGGATCACCTGCGTCAAATCGCCCAAAACCAAGCGGGGTGCGGGATGATCGGGGAAGTAACTCAGGACGCGATCGCTCCCTACTAACAGAGTCGCCCATTCTACTAATTGTCGCACGGATTCTGTGAGTCCCGCCGCACCATCTAAACCGATTCCGACTACATGAATGTCATTAGTCATTTGTCATACTCGCTTCCTTGAGAAGCAAGCTACGTCATTTGTTATTAATATTTTATGTAGGGTGGGCACTGCCCACCAGCCTTAAGTCAGTTATTAATATTTCATGTAGGGTAAACAAGAGTTAAGTTCACGATTTTTCCCAGGCTAAAACAATTAAAGCATTAAGAATCGCCGCCGCGACAGGGGAACCCCCCTTGCGCCCATTAATCCGAATTTGCGGAACTAGAGTTTTTGTTAAAGCCTCTTTTGCTTCCACGACAGAAATAAATCCTACAGGTGCGCCAATAACTAAAGCTGGTTTTACTGAAGATTGTTGTAACTCAGCACATAATGCTAAAAGTGCAGTCGGTGCATTACCAAAGATATAAATGGCTTCAGGAAACTGACAATAACAACTTAATAAACCCGTTTCCGTGCGAGTCTTACCAGGAAGCGCCACAGATGCTTGTTCAACCGCAGCCATTACCGGATTCCTGAAGGTTTTGCCCACCATTCCAGTAATTCCCTGTTTAACCATACCCACATCAGTAATAATCGGGGCTTTATTTTGGATAGCTGTAATTCCGGATGCAATTGCCTCTGGACTAAAATGAATTAGTTTAGCAAATTCAAAATCCGCCGTACTGTGAATCACCCGCCGGACAATAGCATATTCATCAGGCGTAAACTTATGTTTACCAATTTCTTGGTCAATGATAGCGAAACTTTGCTCTAGAATCGGATGATTTAGCGGATTCATCATAACTGCATTTAATTAATTTGCTCAGTTATTCACTCTGGCTTTGCCCTAGGGCAAGTCTTTCAGTTATTCACAGTTCTTTAAGTCAATCAATCTGTCTATTCTTGATCAAAAAGCAGTTCAGCCTGGATAATCGGAAACTTAGCTTTCCAAGTGGCAGGTTGTCTAACATTTAACGAAATAGTTGAGCGCAGTCCCCATCTAGAATCTTTGATTTAGATGGGGGAAAGCGAAACGAAGGTAATAAGCGGCAGCATCCTTAGTCTGGTTTTTCCTGATTTTTCACATACTTTAGGAGTTTGTCTAGGGTTGCCCCGGCTCCTACTGTAATTAGGGCATAGCTACTAGCCCAAAACATAGGTTTGGGTGAGCAGTAAAACTGTTTGAGATGCTGTTCATACTCTTTTCTCATCAATCGAGATGAGACGGTTTTTAGATTGTTAACCAGCCGGGAAAGCTCAATGCTGGGGATGGTCTCAAACAAAATGTGGATATGGTCGCTTTCCCCATTAAACTCCACCAACTCGCAATCCCATTTATGTAACGTCTCTCTAAATATCTCGTTGAGCCTGTCAACCATTTCGTTGGTCAGGCTTTCGTTTCTAAATTTGGTAACAAGTACGAGATGATAAATCAACCGGAACGCTGAATTGGAGCGAGTCTTGAGCCTTGTTGTAGTCATACAGCTAATTTTGCAACTAAGTTGACAACTAAGCCATTCAATTGTAACATGATATCCATACAGGCTTAGGTCGAGGCTATGGTTAAAAAGAAGGCTAAAAAGCAATCCAAGCGGAAAAAGGCGCAAAAAGAGCCAAACATCAGAACCGATGTTTGGCAATTAGCTATGACGCAAGAACAGCGCCGATTAGCACTTCTCACCGTAGCTGAATATCGATTTTTTCTGAAGCCGTTGGTACTCATTAGCTATTGGAATTGGGGAAACTTCTCTGGGTTAAACAGTTCCGATAGAGTTAATACTTTAGAAAAGCTGATTCACAAGACAGCAAACAACCCCAACCCTAAATACTATTGGTACTTCCACAAAGCCCTCAGTAACCACCCTTCATTCCGCAAGTTTCCCAGCTACCTGAGGCGTGCTGCAATTCAGGACGCTCTGGGCATTGTGAGCAGCTTTGTTTCTCGATGGGATGCTTGGAGGAAAGGGGAACGGAGACATCGGTATCATAGGCCTCCCAAGTTGACCTCGATGTGCAACAGCTATCCAGTAATGTACAAGGGTCAGCAAATTAAGTACCATTCCAACTTCAATACAGTAGAGCTGAAAATATGGAATGGTGTTGATTGGGTTTGGATGCAAGGTGTTTCCATCAAAAAGCATGGAAAAAGTCGGCACACCAGGGAAGGAACAAGACTGTTATCCCCTTCTCTAATTGCCAACAAGCGAAGTATCCATCTTTCCATGCCTGTTGAGGTTAATCCTCAACCTTTGCCTGATTCAGATTATGTTTGTGCTATTGACATTGGCATAAACACAACAGCAACCTGCTCAATAGTTGGCAAAGACGGTACTGTAAAAGCTAGGAAATTTATCGATCCTGCTAGAGACATAGACCGGCGTGACCAACGTAAGCAGCGTATTGCTACTAAGTCCAAGCTGACTCGGAAAATCATCAACCAGAATTTGCCCAAGGGCTTCTGCCAAGGCTTATATCGAAAGTCTAAAAACATCAACAAACATATTGCTCAAACCGTTTCGAGGCAGATTGTTGAGTTTGCTCAAGAGCATCATGTCAGCGTGATTGTGTTTGAGGACTTGTCGAATTGGAAAGCTAAAGGTGGGAAGCATGGGTCTTTACAGAAACAGCGCTTCCACCAATGGTGCAAGGACAAACTGGTTGAGTTAACTATTCAGAAATTCTCCGAGTTAGGTGGAAAGGTAAACAAAGTCAACGCTAAGTACACTAGTGCTTATGCCTTTGACGGTAGCGGGAAAATTAAGCGGAGTAACAAGAAGTATTCCCAAGCTGTATTTCAGGATGGGAAGCGCTACAACGCCGACTTATCCGCTTCCTACAACATCGGTGCCAGATATTGGTATGCGGTATTAACTAATAGTAAATTTACTAGGGTCTGGGAAGGCAGAAGCATGCCCTCGAACGAAGTGAAGGGTTCCTCCCAGACGCTGCGAACGCCAGTGACGCTCAGTACCCTTTGGGGGCTGAGTAAAGCCTAGCATAAGAATCCCCAGCTAGAATTTTTAATTTAGCTGGGGTGCGTTCAAGACAACACCTCTGGTAATGCTTACGGCTACCGCATGTCTAAAGTCGCACTATCCATGGCGGGTAAATCCCTGTCGATTGATTTAAAACCTCGCCAAATTGCTGTGGCTATCCTCCATCCGGGTATGGTTAGTACAGATATGACCGATCATAATGGCATTCCTCCCCAGGAAGCAGTTCAGGGACTTTTAGCCCGAATTGATCAGCTCAACTTGGAAAATTCTGGTACGTTTTGGCACGCGCAGGGGGAAGTACTTCCTTGGTAAGCTCCGTTGAGTCGCTCCAAGAGTCGGGTTGTCGGGGTGGGTTTTACCGCTAACATTTTGCAGACAACCCCGATAGCGTCGCTCCAGTCATAGCAGTTAGTGGTGGGGAAGACGTAGAGAGGTTCCGGCGGAACGTCTTAGTATTGAGTCAGGGGATAATCCATACAATAACGGACATAATATAAGGATGCGATCGCGTGACAAAATTTCCCGTCCTTTGGTGATTGCTCACCGAGGCGCAAGTGGCTATCGTCCCGAACATACCCTCGCTGCTTATGAATTAGCGATTCAGATGGGGGCGGATTACATTGAACCCGATTTTGTGATGACACAGGATGGGGTATTGGTAGCGCGTCACGAGAACGAAATTTCGGGTACTACCGATGTGACGACTCGTCCAGAATTTCGCGATCGCCAAACCACTAAAATGATTGATGGGCAAACTATCAGCGGTTGGTTTACTGAAGACTTTACTCTCGCCGAACTAAAAACCCTAGGAGTCAAAGAACGATTACCTCACCTGCGTTCGACAGAATTTGATGGCTTGTTTGATATTCCTACCCTGGTAGAAATTCTGGAACTCCTCCAACGCCAAAATGCTGCAACTGGACACAGGATTGGCATTTACCCAGAAACTAAGCATCCCACCTACTTTAACGCGATCGGACTCTCGCTAGAAGAACCATTGGTAGAAATCCTCAACCAGTACGGTTGGTGCGATCGCAACTCTCCTGTGTTCATTCAATCCTTTGAAACGGCGAACTTGAAAGCGCTCAAGCAAATCACCGATGTATCCTTGGTACAGTTAGTGAATGACATCGGTCAACCCTACGATTTTATTGCTCATCCTCAACACCATGACAGTAGCAATCGGACGTATCGAGATCTGGTAACGCCTCAGGGGTTAAGGGAAATTGCTGATTATGCAGATGCGATCGGGATTAACAAACGTCTGATTGTACCCACAGGAGCGGATGGTTACTTGTTACCCCCCACCTCGTTACTCGATGACGCTCATGCTCAGGGTTTGCAGGTTCATGGCTGGACATTCCGCAATGAAGAGGTTTTTCTCGCCCCAGACTATCAAGGTAATCCTGAATTGGAGTATCAGCAATTCTATCGCCTGGGAATTGACGCACTATTCAGTGACTTCCCCGACACAGCGCTTCAGGTTTCTCGATCATCGGTGTAAGTTCGTAGCCTGCTACGTCTGTCATAAACGGAAAATTGAGAAAAATTAGAGTTTTTTAACCTGACTTACAAAAGTACATAAGTACTACAATGCAGCTAAAACTATTGCGAGATTTGGATTATAGCGATTTAAGAGAGAAGCTTACTGGGTAAACCGTCTCCTGAGATAGCGGAACATCTTGTTTGATGAGAAGGGCTTGATTTACCTTTCACAAAATTTTCACGATTGAGATTTTTAATGGTGGATGTAAGTTCGAGGTAAGCTTGTCGCTCAATAAATACGATGGGGTTGAGTTTATTTACGCCAAAAACGGACTTAAAGCAAGATTTGTGGCAATTGCCCATTACGCCGATAGGAAGGGTATGTCTGGAACAACCTGCCAGGAAAAGGGATCTATCTTTAGGAGACCGAGTAAAAATACTTACTGACGACCCAGCTTTTATGAAAGTGAAGCTAAAGAATATGAACAACTCTATAGTAACTTTGATGTTACGAATTATTGAGTCACACTTCTTAACATAAGCAAATCTTACATTACAATTCTTAGCATAGACTAGCTTGGTTAAAAAACTCTGACGAGAGAATAAAAGTCACCCCTTCTATCATCAGGGTTTCACTGTGGCAACTCCCAGAGAGAGAATCAATAGCACCCACTTTGAGGGAAAGGGAAAGTCACCCTCCGGATCAACGAATAATTTAACCTGATTCAACTGATAGTCAGAACTTAAACACCACTAAACCTAGGACGTATTTCAAGTGTATTTCGGTTCAACTATAGTCATAGTGGGTAATCTACAGTTTTGTGTATTACGTTTACTTTACTCAAACCTAGTAACTTCGGTGTATCCCTTAACCCGGAACTTCTGTGAAGAAAACTTAAAGCATAAGACGTACTTATTAAGGGTGTATAAACTCTCAATGAAGCTTTGGTAAAGATCCTTGATCTGGGATTTTATCTTGCTATAGTTTAATTATAGAGCAGTGGCAAAAAAAGATTTCTCTCAAACTTCTACTAATCGGGTGTGCCACTAACAGGTTAAATCAACAACTGAAGAAAAAGTCTCTGATAAGAGCAGTTTATCTCTCAAAATTTTCGGGCTAGGTGAATCAGCACCAAGCTCACAGGTTCGTACATCTACACGGAGAAAGGAAAAATGAAACTCGTTGCATCTACCGCGATCGCTCTCAGCTTAACATTTTCTACTCAAGTTGGCGCAGCTCCTGTTACTGCAAATTCCACCATGGAGAATAGGGTCAGGCAAGACCAGCCTGTGAGTCCTCAACAGCAGATAGAGGATGCGACAAAATCTAATTTAAATTTGAGAGCTGTGTGTGCTTTCTTTCCTTGTCCGTGAAGGCAAATATCAAAGTGACAAAAGTATTTCAGGCAAGCGACAAGATAGTTGACCTACAAGTTTGTCAAAAGCTCGGATCTTCAACCTTGATAGAAAGTTGTTAAACTTATGCTATTAAGGTAGGAGATGCTTGTATGATACGACACTGGTCTATATTCTGCACAGTTCAAGCTATTTCTCTGTTTGTACTAAGTCCCCTTACTTTGGTTCAAGCCCAAATTACTCCCGATGGAACATTATCAACAAATGTTAAGACTTCTGACCAATTAAATTTCACCATTACAGGAGATAGTAAAGTTGGTGGAAATCTCTTCCATAGCTTTGATCAGTTTTCCATACCAACTAATGGATCAGCTATCTTCAACAACGGTTTGGATATCCAGAATATCATCAACCGTGTGACGGGTGGCTCAATTTCCAATATTGATGGTTTAATCAGAGCTAATGGTACTGCCAATGTATTTATTCTCAATCCAAATGGCATTATTTTCGGTTCTAATGCTGCACTGGACATTGGTGGTTCCTTTATAGCAAGTACAGCCCATAGCCTGAAATTTGATGATGGCATAGAGTTCAGTGCGAGAGATCGTTCAACCTCACCACGACTGACCATGAGTATTCCAGTAGGTTTGCAATTTGGAAACTCAGTGGGAAGTATTATCAATCGCTCTCAAGCCAGTCCAAATGGAGCAACTAATGCTCTGGCAGAGCCAGCAGGTTTGCAAGTCCAACTCGGTAAAACCTTGGCTCTCATTGGTGGAGAAGTCTTGTTGGAGGGAGGTAATTTGACTGCACCAGGAGGGAGGGTTGAGTTAGGAAGTGTTGCCATCAATAATTTTGTCAACCTGAAATTTATTAACCAGACTTTAACTCTAAGCTACAACGAGGTGCAAAATTTTCAAGATATTCACCTCTCCCAAGCTTCAATAATTGATGTTACTCAAATCATTCCTTTTGCTAACATTGGCAGTGGTGATGTTCAGGTACAAGGTAACCATATCACCCTTACTGATGGCTCCCAAATTTCTTCGATAACGGTCGGGTCAGTATCCGCCGGAACTATTAATGTAATTGCCTCAGACTCCTTAGAACTCCTTGGAACTTCAGAAGAGGGGTTTTCCAGTAATTTAGATACTCGCACATTTAGTGATGGCAAGGCGGGGGACTTGAGGATTACAACTGAACGATTAATCATTAAAGATGGAGCTGGAGTATCTACAAGTTCTACGTTTTTCTCTCCAATACAGACCCCTAGCTCTGTTAAGGGTCAAAGTGGCAACGTAAGAATCACGGCATCAGAGTCGGTAGAAATAATAGGCAGTTCTCCTCAAGGGGGAGCAAGTGCAGTAACAGTGGCAACGGATACTGCGGGAAATGCTGGAATCCTAGAGATTAATACCCAACAGTTGATTATTCGAGCTGGGGGACAGGTATCTGCGGCGACCGTTGCTGCTGGTCAGGGAGGAACTTTAGTTGTAAACGCTTCCGATTCTGTGGAAATTAGCGGCATCGGTATTGATAAAAACGGTCAAGTTATTTCTAGTACCTTAGAAACGGATAGCTTAGGAACAGGGAATGCAGGAAATTTAGCCATTACCACTAATAACTTGAGAATTCAAGATGGAGGAAAAATATCAGCGGTGACCTCCGGTACTGGTCAAGGTGGAACTTTAACGGTAAGCGCATCAGATACTGTCGAAGTTATTGGTCAGGGTTTAGGAGGAGATGGTCGGGTTATTCCTAGCCGATTAGAAGTTTCCAGCGAAGGAACAGGTGATGCGGGAAATTTAGAGATTGCAACCAATAACTTAAGACTCCGAGATGGAGCGGAAATCAGGGCTACTTCAACTCAAGCAGGGGGAGGTAACATTGACATCACGGCTGAGGATATTCGTCTACGCGACGGTAGCTTGATTAGTGCCAGCGTTTTTAGGAGTATTGGCGGCGGCGGTAATATTACAATTAACTCCGATGTTTTTATCGCTCTAGAAGATAGTGACATTCTGGCAAATGCCTTTGATGGCAGGGGAGGTAATATTGAGATTGTCTCTCCCGTGTTTCTGGCAGACCTTTTCTCCAGTGGTCAAGCAACAGCCGTAGGTCGCAACCCAGGCTCCTTTGAACCATTTCGCGGGAATGAGCGAGTGGATATTTCAGTAGAGGCATTGGGTACGAGTTCCACGGCGACGTCTGGTAGCTTATCAGTATCTTCTCTGAGCTTGGATCAAAATTCTATCTCGTCCCTATCCACTACTTTTGTCCCTCCAGAGCAAGTAATTGCCGATAGTTGCCTTACCCATCGCAATAAAGAGCAAGGAAGCTTTATCGTGACAGGTACGGGTGGTTTACCCAATACCCCCTATGATCCACTACAGGGTCGCTATACTGTCACTCAGGTTCAGGGAATTACTGGCGATGGGGGACAACAAGCAACGACGCCAAGGGTCAATTCCCCATCCTCAACCCCCAGTTTCTGGAAACCCGGTGACCCAATTCAAGAAGCTCGCGGTATGATGGTAACGTCTGATGGACGTATCATAGTGGGTACTGCTCCTGAACTGGTGGCGATGATTAACACTGATGATTTAATCTGCTATCAGGCGGCATCACCAGAAGAATAGCGAGTCCCCTAATAGCAGTTGGTAGAGACGTAAGGCGTGGAACGTCTCTACAAGAGGGATAAGTGTGTAGTTTTTGTTACGGTTTTTTGGGAATTAGGGGATCGATTTCGATTACATCGACTGGTGTTCTATAGCAGTTCGCTCTCGCTCCCGTTACAGTACAAGTGATCTAAAAGCATCCTGATCATCAGGAATAATTATTCCAAAACAGTATTTATCGAGGGCGAATTTAAAGTTTCAATAATAATTTATTCCTTAAAACCTAATTTTTCGGTTCCAATTACTTCACCCTTGAATAAGGTAAAGTGAAAGAGCTAGTGCAGCGCCGCTTCAAACATCTACCCGTTAACAATAGGCGAAAAAGCAGATACCCTAAACCAGTGCAGCCATCTGCCTTTTTGTACTAGCCTTCTAACCATCAAGGAGCGCTGATACATAGGATGTGGAAAGAACTGAGACAAAAAATTTGGGCAGGGCGAGGTGTCTGGACTGTTGCTCCTGGTGTAGCTGGACTCGTTATTTTATTACGGCTGCTCGGCTTTTTACAGCCTTGGGAATGGGCAGCTCTTGACCAATACTTTCGTTGGCGTCCTCAAGAACCTGTTGATGAACGAATTCTGATTGTGGGAATTAGTGAGGCGGATCTAAAAAAGGTTGGACAGTGGCCCATTCCTGATTCTGTCCTGGCTAAACTCCTCAAAACCATAAAAGGTCAAAACCCCAGAGTGATTGGTCTTGACCTTTATCGAGATTTACCTGTTTTGCCCGGTCAGAACGAATTAGTCAATGTTTTTGAAACAACTCCCAATTTAATCGGGATAGAAAAAATTAATCAGCAAGATCCTAACGCCAGTGTAGCTCCCCCACCGATGTTAGACCAAAAAGGACAAGTGGGGTTTAATAACGTGGTGGTCGATGCAGATGGCAAGCTGCGTCGAGGGTTGCTTTATATGGTTAAAAACGATCAACCCACTGTCTCGTTTAGCATGAGACTGGCGTTGATGTATTTAGAAGCGCAAAATATCATAGCTCAACCGTCACAAACGAATCCCCAAATTTTTCATTTAGGGAAGGGAACATTTCAACCTTTTTCAGCGAATGACGGCGGTTATGTTAGCGCAGATGACGGGGGTTACCAGATTTTGCTAAACTATAGGGGTCCGGCGCGTACCTTTTCCAGGGTGTCATTGACAGAGGTACTCGAAGATCGGATACCACCAGACTTAATGCGCGATCGCCTCGTTTTAATTGGGGCAACGGCAACTAGCCTGAATGATTTCTTCTACACCCCTTATAGTGGTGATAAAATTGCCACCCAAGAGCGCACACCTGGGATAGAAGCTCAGGCTAACATAATTAGTCAATTGCTCAGTTCAGCCTTAGACGGACGTTCTGGACTCAAAACTTGGTCCGAACCCATCGAAGTGGTCTGGATTTTCCTCTGGTCTTTAACGGGTGCAACCCTGTGTTGGGTTTTGCGAGATGCTGGAGGTTTGGCTAAATTACTGCCGCGTTGGACACTAATCAGCCTTTTGTTTGCGCTGGCAGGTTTGGTGGGGAGCAGCTACTTAGCCTTTATCATCAGCAGTTGGTGGATTCCTGTAATTCCTCCCGCCTTGGCTTTATTGGGTGCCGCTACAGCAACTACGGGGTACATCGCCAACTTCGAGCGTGAAGAGCGACACACTGTTATGAATTTATTCGGTCGCCATGTAACGAAGCAAATCGCCGAAGCAATTTGGCGCGATCGCGAACAACTTCTCAAAGAAGGACGTCTACGTGGTCAGAAAATGACTGCCACGGTTCTGTTCTCAGACCTGAAAGGGTTTAGTACAGTAGCAGAAAATATGGGTTCGGAAGTGCTTATGGCTTGGCTGAACCAATATATGGATGCTATGGCTGGGACGGTGCTAGACCATGGCGGTGTTGTGGATAAGTTTATCGGAGATGCGGTGATGGCTGTGTTTGGCGTGCCGATTAAACGCACGACATCCGAGGAAATTGCTCAAGATGCTATAGCCGCCGTCAGCTGTGCTTTAGCCATGGCACAGAAACTGCAAACCCTCAATCAAGAGTGGCAACGTCAAGGCTATCCCCAAACAGCGATGCGCGTGGGAATTGCTACAGGAGATGTCGTCACAGGTAGCTTGGGAAACTCTCAAAGGCTCGACTATACCACCCTAGGAGATAGCGTGAATGTCGCGGCTCGATTAGAAAGTTACGATAAAACTCTAGATGGGGGAATTTGCCGGATTTTAATCAATGAAGAAACCTATCAGCATCTGCAAAATCAATTCCCCACGAAACAGATCGGTCAGGTTAGACTCAAAGGGCGCGAACAGTTAACCGCAGTTTATCAAATTTTGCTGTAGTTGTTCAAAATGCCCTGTATAATGATTTAGATTTTGCCAGCAAAGAGCGCTATTGAGTCTAAAATTCTTCAGGCAAAATTTTTCAAAAGCTAGAGAGAGTAGGTGCATCACATCCAAACCCTTTGTAAAAAGACCCTTATGAAACGAAGGACTTAACCTCATGAACACTACTCGGCAAAAACTAGTAACGATCATTGCCGGGACAGCTTCAATTCTTTCCCTGCAAATGTTCGGCTTTTTAGATCTACCTGAACCCCTGATTTTTCAGTCGTCAAAAAAATTAGAAGTTCTGACCTCGACCTGGAAAGATCTACCCGCCAATGCGGAGTTAAAATCAACGTCAACCAATCGTGCGTCTAAACAATATATACCACCCGTGGCAAGTAATCCACGGCGGACGATTGGGTCGGGTTCACGCGGCTGTAGCCAATCGTTAACCAACGATTTAGTTACGTTATTGATCCCATCGGAGGATTATGCTGGACAAACCACATCGGGTCATCCTACCTTTTTCTGGCACTTATCACAGCCTGTCTCTGTACCCATGCGGTTTGCTCTAGTGGAACCTGGAGTTCCTGAACCGCTATTTGAGAAACAGATTGACTCTCCCCAGATGGGAATGATGCAGTTGCAACTTCCCAAAGACCGACCTGAACTGCAAACCGGACGAACCTATAAATGGTCAGTAACTCTGATCTGTAATACCAAGCGTCCGTCAGCCAATCCCGTATTTATTAGCTGGATTGAGCGTGTACGCACACCAGGGGTTTTAGAACAACAACTGCCATCGACTCCTCCTACCAAGAGCAATGTGCCAACACAGGTGTGGCGCGATCGCGCTTGGAGCTATGCTGAATCTGGGCTTTGGTACGATGCCTTAGCGGCGATGTCCAAAGTTCCAACAGCTAATTCCCATGAGTTAGCCACCAACGATGATTTTCTGGCACTGCTTGAGCAAGTTGGTTTAACTCAAGTGACGCAGCAAGAACGGCTCAATGTTGCCACAAGACTATCAACATTCTAGTGGACAGCCCACTAGCTTCGAGTAGGTCTTATGTAACGGAAAGCGGGTAGAGCGTGAACATTCGTGCAATAACGGGAGTAGGGATAAATGGTATATCCCTACTCCCTCTTTTGAGTTTTGAGTTTTAACTGTTCACTTCGATTGAGCAAGCCCTAACTAATTCCAATTCCCAATCAGAATAAACGGCGACCAAACCGCAGGATGATTATAGTTGACATTAGAGATCATCTGAAGCTGCGCCTGTCTTAACGCTTCTGCCCGGGTGATGTCAGGTTGGCTCAGTTGGCTATAAAATTCGGCAATCAGCGGAACAGTCGCTTCATCATTGATATACCACAGCGTCGCTAAAGCACTCTCGACACCCGCTCGAACAGCGACACCCGCAATTCCTAAGGCTGAGCGATTGTTACCCGTCGCCGTTTGGCAAGCACTCAAGGTGAGGAGTTTCACCGCTTCTCGACGACCGCGAGAACGCAATAAATTGTCGAGTTCTTCAATACTAATTTGTTGATCATAACCCAGTAGAAATGTACTCTGGGAATCGACACCAAATTTGCCATGGGTTGCCATGTGAACAACGGGAAAATTTTTGCGTCGTAGTTTTGCTTGCAAGTTCGAGAATGTAAATTCCTGATCAATTAACTCAGTCCCGCCTAATATTTCTTCGACCGCATTTAGCTCAGCTTTTACATTCGTGAGGGCGGAAAAGGGAGGTCTAGCAACCGTTAAACCCATACTCAACACACTTAAGTGATTGTGATCTAACGGTTGACTCGTAGTCAATGACAGACTGGGGGTAATCGCAATGGGATACTTCTCAATCAAAAACTTTTGACCATCATGCAGCGCACTCATGGGTATCTGACGCAAGACGCCATCGTTGATGAAGACTAACGTCTTGGGTTGCATGAGAGCTAAATCAGCTTCCAGAGGACGAATCAGCAGATTATAAATTTCTTTTGCTTGGAAGATATATTGCTCTGTGGTTCGCAGTTCGAGAAAGTAGCGTAGCTGCTCAATCTCGGCTTCCATATCTTCCTTACTGATGGGGACAGGATAGTTTTTCAGGGAACCATCGGGCGAGCGCAGGATCATTTCGGCGCGATCGTTCAAAATGATCGAGTAGATGACAGCCGCATTGGCATCGGCTAATCCTTTCTCATTTTGGGCTTTGTCTTTCGCTACTTGCACACATTCATCGCCGAAAAAGTTTTCCAACTCTGCTAGTTTGAGCAGTTCGACGATATCGATGACTTTTTTCAGGGGTGAGGCTGCTACCTGGGAATTAGGATCGCTCAAATCGCCACTAGAAGCATTCAGGAGCAAATCAATCAATTCCCGATAAACGGGTTCAACCTGTTCCCGGAAATCCAGTTGTAACTCTTTATTCGTGACTAAATCACCGCGAATGTTTTGCAGCGTCACGATTGCTTGTTCATAAGCGGAAATGGCTTGAGTGGTGGCTCCTCTAGCTTTCAGCATCCGCCCTGCTTGCCATTGCCAGCGATACAAACTATCGGATGATTGAATTTGCTGGGCTCTAAATTCCGCTTGGCGAGTCAACTCCATCGCCGTGCTGTAGTCTCCGGCTGATTCATACAATTGTCCTAAGCTCCCTAGGGCAAAGGATTGAGCTTTAGCATCGCCAATCTTTTGAGCAACCATCATGGCTTGGCTCAAAAGCTGGATCGACTCCTGTGTCGAAGCCTCTGATTCGATACGTTGAAAACTCTCTGCTAGGTTAATCAACGTATAGGCTTTCTGTCGCGAATCGGGTATTCTGACTAGGAGTTCTCTGACTCGTTGCCAATTCGTCTGGAGAAATTCTTGATCAGCACTACTCAATGGTTGGGCTGAATTATTACCAACATTGACTAGATGACGACTAATCACCCAGCGATTTAAATTCATTAAGGCTTTAATTTCGGTCAAACTCTCTAAGGCTTGAGCCGTTTGTAGACTTTGCTCAAAAAATGTTCTTGCTTGGGTCCAATCCTGAATCGCTTCTTGGGTTAAGCGCGTTGTCTGTTCAATATCTCCTTCTAACTCAGCCACCTGCGCCTGATAACTATACCGGGTGGCTTGGCTCATGTAAACATTCCCCAAGTTATTCAAAGCTGTGGCGATAAAGCTGGTATTATTCAATTCGCGGGCAATTTTTAGGCTACGTTTGTGGGCAGACAGCGCCTGATCATAGTTTCCCAAACTCCAGTGAGCATTGCCTAAAGCGCCCTGAGCGGCTGCTTGCGTTAAGGGATCTGGGTATTTAGTGGTGAGTTCAATGGCTGACTCTAAGAGAGTAATCGCTCGCGGATGCTGTCCTAAATCATTGTAGGTTTGGGCTTGTTCAGTTAATAGCCCCGCGATCTGTTTGCGGTTTTCTGCATCGGGCAAAGCCTGGTAAATTTGGATCGCCTTTTCCCAGTGCGCGATCGCCTGAGCTAGTTCCCCCATTTGCCGATAGGCTAAAGCTAGGTTATTGTGAACAATTGCTCTATCTTTTTCGTCGGTGATTTGAGGTAGGGCTTGTTCCCAAAAGGTAATGGCTTGGGCAAATTCTCCGATTTGATAGGATTCAATTCCCTTGGACACGAGCTGTTTTTCAGCAGTTGGTGTGAGCAATTGCTGCTGTTGAATTTCTGTTGCGGATTCGGCTTGCCCAGTGGACCAGGGATGAAAGCTGATACAAAAGACAAGGCTGGCTAAGGATAATCCAATAAATCGACGCCAAAGCTGCCAACCGTGGGACATTTTTCGGAACAACGATAACGATTAACTCTATTTTAGGAAATTTCCACCGGAACTGGGTGGTCTAAATTTGAGAATCTCAGGATTTCTCAACGTGCAAAAACAGGGGACAATTAGTCTTCGCAAGCTGCTACTATATTGTATTTCTTCCGGTAACTGATGATAAAAGCAGAACAAGAAATAAAAGAATATTACTTAGCATGAAGGCAATGGGGTATGAATTATTTTTTTGGGCAACTAGACGCTTAAAACAGTCCGGGGTTTCTCTGCATCCTTGTCAACCGATGACCTTTGCGCTACGGTTTCATGTTTAAACGGTTTCTTTGGGCTTTAAATATGCTGTACTTGAGCTGGAGTTGTACCGCCCTAGCTCAAGACTTGCCATCGATGAGTCAAACTAATCCGGATATTCCACCGGGTATCCTGGAACCCACCCGTCCCACTCTGCCTTCTTTACCGACGACGCCCCCACAGACGCCCCCATCACTTCCCCCACTCACACCCACTCCGGAAATTAACCCAACATCTATACCAGATTTAGATATAAATGTCAAGATAAAACGAGTGGAGGTATTAGGGAGTACGGTTTTTTCTGGGACTCAATTACAAGCCGTTGTTGCGCCTTTTATTGGTCAAAATGCTTCCTTTGAAGAATTATTAGCGATTCGCACGGCGATTACCCGGTTATATACGGATAATGGCTACACCACCTCTGGTGCTTTTTTGCCGTCTCAGGATATTACTGATGGTGTGGTGAGTATTCAGGTGGTTGAAGGTAGTATTGAACGGATTGATATTCAAGGATTGGAACGTTTGCAGGAGGATTATGTGCGATCGCGGATTCAGTTGGCGGCTCAAACCCCGGTGAATCTTCGTCGCTTGGAAGAAGCACTGCAACTGCTGCAACTTGATCCGGTACTCGATCAAATTCAAGCGGAGTTATCGGCGGGAACGATAGCAGGTACGAGTGTCTTAACCCTACAGCTAGAAGAGGCAAAACCTTGGACAAGTGCTGTGACTATAGAAAATCGAGACTCTCCCAGTGTCGGTTCCCTAGGGGGGACAGTGAGAGTAGAGAATCGGAATCTGTTGGGATTAGGCGATCGCTTGAGTGCAGACTATAGCATAACTGAAGGTGTTGATCAGTATGGTCTTAGCTATGAAATCCCCTTAAATCCCAGGGATGGTAAGTTAAGGCTCAGCTATAACCATAGCGATAGTGAAATTGTCGAAGATCCGTTTTCAGTCTTAGACATTAACTCCCACTCGGAAACCTTTTCAGTTGGGTTTCGCCAACCGATTGTCCACAAGCCGACGAGTGACTTTGCCCTTTCCTTGTCCCTGGATTTGCGTCAAAGTCAAACTTTTGTCCTTGAGGATATCCCATTTTCCTTTTCCCTCGGACCTGAAGATGGGGAATCGAAAGTAACCGTATTGCGGTTTAGCCAAGACTGGGTAAATCGTTCAACGGATCGCGTCTTAGCCGCGCGATCGCAGTTTAGTTTTGGTTTAGATGCTTTTGATGCCACAATCAATGATACGGGAATTGATGGGCGTTTTATGAGTTGGGTGGGACAGTTTCAGTGGGTGCAGGCTTTAGGCGCTGATAGTATCATTATCGCTCGCGCTGGAGCGCAACTATCGAATGATTCTCTCTTACCTCTAGAACAGTTCAGTATTGGTGGAATTGATACCGTGCGCGGCTATCGCCAAAATCAACGTGTGGCTGACAATGGAATTATTGGTTCCGTGGAAGTTCGTTTACCGATTATCCGCCAACCGGAGGGGATTGGGACTGTCCAAATCGCTCCTTTTTTTGATATTGGCACAGTTTGGAACCACGAGGATGAAGTTACGAGTCCTAACACCTTAACCAGTATTGGGTTAGGACTTTTGTGGCAACGAGATCCGTCTTGGTCCGCGCAACTGTATTGGGGGATTCCCCTGAATAGTGTTGAGGATGAAGGAGGTTCTCTGCAAGACAATGGGATTACCTTTTCCATTCTTTTTCGACCCTTTTAGGCGATTTTAAACCATCTTCTCTGGAAATTCTTGAGTAAAGGGCGACCCGATACAATGGAGTGGATGAGTGGTGTTCATTGATGCAGGCGGGTCGCCCCTACAGTATATTGATCATTATCTCCCCATCTCTCTACCCCCACCGCTTGCACTTATTCAGCAGACCCTATTGATGTCGGATCATGTCATAAATTTTCACATACTTAGATGCCGAAGTACTCCACGAGTAATCATACGCCATACCTTGAAGTGCCAATTTACGGAACTCTTCAGGATAGTCATACCACAATCCCAACGCCCGATCCATCGCGGATTCCAACGCATAATAATCGGTGTGATTGAATACATACCCATTGCGTTTTTCCATGGGGTGAGTCGAGTCGTGATCGCGGTCAAATACAGTATTAACAAGTCCCCCCACGCTCCGCACAATTGGTACGGTTCCATACTTTAAGCCAATGATCTGAGTTAGTCCGCAGGGTTCGTAATTACTAGGCACCAGAATAAAATCTGATCCGGCATAAATCAAATGAGATAATTCTTCATTAAAGCCTAGTTCTAAATGGACATCAGGATTATCATTTAAGTAGTATTTCTCGTGCCAGAACCAGGAATTAATTGCCGCCGCTGTGGCTGAACCTAATAAAACGAATTGAGCGCCCTTGTGGAGTGAATAGTAGATGGCGTGATGGACGAGATGAACTCCTTTTTGATCATCTAAACGACCAATAAATGCCACAATCGGTTTATCGACATCCTGTAGCAGCAGCTGTTCCCGCAACGCTTTTTTATTTTTCACTTTGTCTTCAAAGGTATCTGGAGCGTAGGGATAGGGAATATAGCGGTCTTGTTCCGGATTCCAAAAAACATCGTTAATGCCGTTGAGAATCCCGGTAAACTTATCCTGATGCAAATGTAAGATATGACCTAACCCACATCCTATGGGCGTGAAACGAGCTTCCCAGGCATGATGAGAAGAAACAGTTGTAACGGCATTAGAGTACACAATACCGCCTTTCATAAAGTTTATGGCAAAGGGATTAAAATTATCTTTCAAGCGATCATCCTGAAAATAATAGGATTCCTGATTCAACCCGGTTGCCCCAAGAATCTCATTTCCCCCCATTCCTTGGTGCTTAAAGTTGTGAATGGTGTAGCATATCCGTTGATTCCCCATGCCATGATATTTGTAGATCTCAAAGAGCATGACTGGGAGTAAACCCGTCTGCCAATCGTGACAGTGGATGACATCAGGACGTTTATTACTCTGCAGTAGAAACTCTAACGTGGCTTTACAGAAGAAAGCAAACCGCACGTTATCATCATCACAACCGTAGTAGCAGCCCCGATTGAAGAAATTATCCTGGGAATGGGGTTCAATAAAGAAACAGACTCGTCCATGAACCCAACCACAATAGACGGAACAGTGAATTGCCGCACCATACCACGGTACCCATAGATTAATATAAGCATCATGGAGTCCCCAGATGTGGTCATAGCGCATATTATCGTATTTGGGCAGAATCAGCTCGACGCAATGTCCCTGAATTTCTAACTCCCGGCTTAGACCATATACCACATCCCCTAAGCCTCCGGCTTTGATCACAGGGGCGCATTCAGAGGCAACCTGGATAATGTACATTCCGCTTCCTCGCTTAATTATCCCATTTTTAAACTATGATTTTGTACCATTTTTCGTCAGCCTCTGTCATCCGCTAAACAGGGGAAGCTGGGGAAGCAATGTTCCAGAGGTGCCATGACACCTCTGGGAGCTCTTGAAGCTGGGGAAGTAAATGACAAATGACAAAGGACAAAGGAATCATGTACGTATTAATCGGCGGCGCGGGATTAGTGGGGTTGAGTTTAGCCCAGCAGTTAGTGGAATTAGGACATACGATCGCGATTATTGATACAGATCCTACAGCTTGTCGGTATGCTCGCGAACAAGTGGGGGTTATGGCATTTGAAGGGAGCGCCGTCACTACCCAAGTGCTACTCGAAGCTGGGATTCGCAAAGCCAATGCGATGGCGGCGGTGCTGCGAGATGATGCTTTGAATCTAGCAATGGTTACCTTGGCTAAACACTATGGGGTTCCCCATATTATTACTCGCATCCGCCAACGGGATTTTAAAGAGCCTCTACGCATTGCTGGCGCTCATCATATCATTAGCACCGTTGACTTAGCCGTAAATCGTATGGTCAACGCGATAGAATATCCGGAAGTGGAATCGATTATGCACTATGAACAGGGTCAGGTGGAAGTATTTAAACTTGGGATACCTGGAGAGTCGGATGTAACGGGTCGTACTGTGACTCAAGTGATTCAGGATTCTCGGTTTCCTGTCGGTTCTTTAATTATTGGCTATCAATCCCATCCTCATGCAGATTTAGTAATTCCTCATGACAATACGGTACTCGAACAAGGATCAACGATACTTGTTGTGACAAAAGCGGAACTGTTGCACCAAGTCATCAATTTTTTAGGGGTTGGTTCTAAACTTGCGCCGCTCGAATAGATTTACAAAACAGGGAATACAAGGGGAAATTATTGCTCTAATCTGTTTTTATTGCAAGTCCCTACGTTAAACTTTTAGGGATTGAATATGGTTATCGAATATGACGAAAAGTTCCTCTTTCGTTATCTTTGATTCAACCACATTCAATACCAACTGCTCAGCTTCAGGCTTGGAAAGAGTTAGTTTATAACCGTTAAGTTGAAGAAAAGTAATTGCTGCTGCTAGGGCAATCCTCTTATTGCCATCTATAAAAGCATGATTCTTGGCTAAATGATAAAGATAAGCGGCGGCTTGTTCATGAATAGTTGGATGGAGTAATTCACCAAAAAAAGTTTGCTGGGGCTGGGAAAGAGCTGATTCAAGTAAGCCCTTGTCTCTTAAACCCAGCGCCCCACCAAACCTTTCTATTAATCGTTCGTGGATAGCTATAACGGCATCTTCTGGAATAAATTCAGGATTTGGCAAGATTAGCGTACACCTCTGCCCATTCATCCTCAGTATCCATGAAAGCTTGTATAGCTCTCATCGTTAAAGAATCGGAAGTGATAGTTTGTTCCTTTGGTGGATTCAAAGTTTGTGCAGCGATTAGCTGAGAAGTATTACCGGAAACTGTTGTTCCCCTACTCCCCTTAATACGCTGCCGACGACGATGGACAGGATAGATCGCCTTATTTGGGTAACCAATAACATGATAACGACAACCCTCTATCGCCACTGCTAATGAATTTCGACGGTCAGTGATAATCTTGCTCATCCCTTTTTCACTTTTGCTGTCAAAGCAGTCTCTTTGAACATCTTGGTATTTAATTTTATATCTAGCCATACACTTACTTGTTTAACTATAACATAAAGGAGGTAAGCCTAAATTTACGCCATGCTGCACTAATCATCCTCTAATGTCAACAACTGCTCATCGATTTTTTTTATCCGCTCTTGCACCACAGCTTCAGATAGAATCCGCTTCCGCAGGGCGTCTGTTAACGCTCCTTTTTCTGCTAAGAGTAATTGCCGACGAATCGCTTCTAGTTTCGTGCGATCGCGCCGATTTTCTGGTGAGTCTTCTGAACGCTGATTATAGATTTCCCGCAAGGTTCTATCAGCCGTGGCGACTCGCAGTTGATAGGAGGCTCGCATTTCTTCATAAATCGATTTCGGTAATACCCCAGTTTTCAGGAGACTGTCTAATTCATCTTGTGCCGCTTTAGCCGTCATCAATTGAGCTTGCAGTTCCTCAATCTGCTGATAGGATTCTGAACGATAAGATAACTTCAAACGCCGTACCACCCAACGTAAACTTAGCCCCTGTCCCACCAAAGAAATTAAAACAATGCCTAAAACGATCGCAATCAGAGTTTCTCGTCCCGGCAAATCAGCAGGTAGACTCAAGGCTAGGGCGGTGGAGAGTGAGCCTTTAATATTACCGGCAAAGAGGATATGTCGCCAACGTACTGGAATTGGTTTATCAAAAAAACGCACCCAGGATAGCAAGGGATAAACAGTCAACATTCGCCCAACTTGATAGGCGATTAAGGCTAAAAAAACAGCAGGTAAGGTTTGCCACAGGGTAATCACGTTAATCTCTAAGCCAATCAGTAAGAAAATAAACGTATTAACGCCAAATCCGGCATATTCCCAGAAGCTAAATAAAGTAACTTGATTCGAGGCGGATGTCACCTGTGAATGTTCAAAGTTGCCCACAATCAGTCCCGCGATTACCACAGCAACTACACCCGACACATGCAAAACCTGTCCCGTTTGGAATGCGCCTAAAGCCAGAGCCACGGTGAGTAAAATTCCGCCCAAGGGATCTTCAGTTTTGCTCAATAACCCAATACTCAGATATCCCAACGCCGCGCCAACTAAAGCACCACCAATGAGTACGAATAAAAATTCTTGAACGACATCCAGCGCCGATAATGCCCCCGTTTCATGAATTGTCAAAATTAGACTAAATAAGACTAACGCGACATCATCGTTGAGCAGGCTTTCTCCCTCAACTAGAGTAACCAATCGGTGGGGAACCGAAACCTCTTTAAAGACAGCAATGACTAAAGCAGTATCGGTAATGGATAAAATCACACCTACTAGTGCAGCGGGTATCCAATCTATGCCTAACTCAAATTTCAATAAAACTGAGGTAATCCCCGCACAGAGTAAAACACCAGGTCCGGCGAGAAAAACAATGGGTTTAATCGTGCTGCGGAGGCGAGAAATATCGGTATTAATTGCCGCTTCAAACAGGAGAATCGGTAAAAAGAGATTAAAAATCAGCGCCGAATCCAACCCGACGCGACTGGGTAAGAGTTCCGTAATCGCTAATCCGGCTAACACTAACCCCGTAATGTAAGGAATACGGAATCGTCGCGAAATCAAAGCCACTCCTGTGGCGACTAATAACAGAATAATCAGGAAACTGACAAGTTCTGCGACATTCCCCTCACCCTCGCTGACGGGAACATTCAGGAGGATGCGATCGCTAAACCATTGCCCAAGGTTGGTTAATATTAAGCTGGTGATGCTATTCGTGATCAGTAAATTCACTCCTGGCTCAATCCCGTATCTTTCATGTAACTTAACAGCCAATTTGCAGCCGTGGCTCGACGAGTCTGTCTCGGACCAAATTCGCCGATTTTATAGCCTTTAAATCCTAACTGTTCTTTCAATAACTGTTTATTTTCCTTGGGAATCGAACGAGTTAATTTAACTGTGGCGGGACGACTCTCGATAAAGTTAGGCGGTTCCGGATAGTCCTGTTGCCATTCCGGAGGTACATTGGTACAATCCCATTGGTTTGTTTTTTGGTCATAGCGATAACCCAAATAGTGCCAGACGATTTGATTTACAGTATCATCATCTAGTTCTTCATTCAATATTTGCCAAAGGGTTTCGGTATTGAGTGGAGGAAGTTGAGGCATCAGTTTAAGAGTTTTGAGTTTTGAGTTTGTAGGGGCGGGTTTGACGACTATCGTTTTTGGGCTTACCCAGATGCGACTAAACCCGCCCCGACTTTACCCTTCGCTTTTCGGGCATAGTTTTGAGCGGCTATTTGGCGCTAGCTATTGATGATAATGTTACCTCAAAACCCGTCCTTGAGTTAAATAGTTTTGAGTGTAGAGACGCACAGGGGCGCGTCTGGTTGTGAGTTGCTCCTAAACAGAAGGCTTGGCTAACAGGACTTGTGTGTGCCTGATACCGATTTTGCCAATAAGGTAGAGTACAAAAGATGCACTAAAATTGATATATAATCATATCACCAATATTGTCTATTTTGCAAATTTGTTACTTTTCAATAAAATGGCTAACTCAGAAAATGCAATTATTGAGGATTATTTAAACTGTCGCCAGCAGGTTCTATCTGAACTATCTTCTCAGGAGTTATGGAATGCTTGCAATACTGATTCAGAACCAATTGAGGTTGAACCCACCGAACTAGAAACTATAGACTATACAAATTTATCTTCAGAAAGACAGACAGGGCGAAGCATTCGCGACGGCAATTTAGCCGTCGAACCGAAAAATCTGGGCGCGAATGCTTCTCCCCTACGAATACGAATGTTATGAATGCGTAAATTTTGGCTATCGCTAACTGCGGTTTGCTACTTTGTGTTGACAAAAATTTCAATGTTATTCATAAAAATAAGGTGGGCAATGCCCACCCTACTAAAGACGCGATCGCGGAGCGGATTGGATTCCTTACTGCCAGACAAACACTTTGGCTTCGTATCCGCCAATGTCAAGAGTTAAATTGTTATCGCGGGCTTCCACCTCATAGTTACCTGTCCATTCGTGCCAAATGCCATTCTCCGGAAAATTGGAAAGAGTATATTCAGCGAGGAAATTATCAGAAAAATTGGCAACGACAGCAACACGAGAGCCTTCACCATTCCAGCGCACATACGCCAGAACTTTGGCGTCTGCATCTTCAAAGAAGAAATTAATGTTCTCTGCATAGAGAGCCTGATTGTTTTCTCGCAGTCCGATCAACCCTTTATAGTAGTCACACAAAACGCGATTATTATCATTACTTAGTAATTGCCAATTAATCTTTCTCGATTCCATAGATTTCGGCTTATATTCCCCAAACTCTTCACCCATCCACAGTAAGGGAATACCGACTGCTGTCATTAACAAAACTACCCCTAACTTGAGCCGTTTGAAAGCTTCTTCATCAAAGATTTCCCGATTGGCTAACTCAACCATCAGGCGTTCGTGATCGTGGTTAGTTAGGTAATTTACAACATTAGTCGCTCCCAGGTAGCCTTGACGCTTACAATCAATCACATCCTTAAGAGATTCTAAATCAAACCTGTCACCACAGATATGAGGTTTGACCGTGTGATAAAAGCTATCATGCCAGCAACCATCCATCGGTCCATCAACATTGGTGATGCTGGGATTGTCGGGAATATATTCAGCAATGTTGTAAAATGGCTTTGCCTCTGCTGTTTTTTTAGTCTCTTGAACAATCCAATGCATAAATTCGTAGTTGGCAATTTGCCGCGCTGCGTCGTAACGGATGCCATCAATATGATATTCAGTGATCCAGAAACGGACAACATCTCCGATAAACTTCCGCGCTGGGTAAGTCTCTAGATTTTCGTCGTAATGTTCGTAGTTAAATTCAGGTCCCCAGTTGTTATCTGGGTCACGGGGAGCGTGATGATACCAGTAATCATGGTCAATTTGGGTGAGAGGGCTTTCCGCTTCTGAGTGATTGTAGATACCGTCCATAATCACCCGAATTCCTCTGGCATGACACTCATCGATTAGATGTTTCAATTCATCTGTCGAACCATAGCTGGACTCAGTAGCAAAGAAGTAGCGAGGATTGTACCCCCAACTGTAGTCACCGGGATATTCTTTGATAGGCATTAACTCAATGGCGTTAATTCCCAATTCCACCAGATAATCTAATTTTTCAATAACATGCTGGTAATTCCCCCGTGGATAAGCATCATCTTCGCCACCAGAAAAGTCACCGACATGCATTTCATAGATGACTAATTCATGATCAGGAGGTAGGGGTTTATCATCATGCATCCAAACGTAAGTATCGACGATGCGTTCTCCATCTTTGATCCGCACGACGCAGTTTTGAGTCGGATCTTCAATATCGGTAGCGTAGGGATCATTGACATCTACCCATTGATCGGCTTCAAAAAACCAAGAATTGGATTGAACCCGGAATTTGTATTTATAAATACCATCCTCAAGTTCAACGGATGTGCGAAAATAGCCCTGCTCATCTTTCTCCATGGGAATTTCTTGCCAATTAGAGAAAGAGCCAATCAATGAGGCTCCTTGGTTGTAAGGAGCAAACAAAGAAAATTCAATGGGAGCAGCCATTTAATTGACCCCCTTGGGGTGAAGTAAAGATTATTTAAAGATGATGCTTATCGTAAGCGGTATTTTTCAGAGATAGCTATCTAGCGGAAGATAGATCTTGCAATCTCTTGGTCATTGTTATTGCCTCTTATCGTTTTCAATTTAACGTTGATGGGTTCTAGTGCAAGAAGGCAGAAATAACGCCAAAAGCTACTATCTCCCCCAGCTAGGAGACGTTCCATGTAACGTCTCTACAACCCTAGCTCCCCGATCGCTGCACTAGGAGTCCCCCACCTCGATATACCCGACTGGAGGATATATTTTGTTCAAGTCTTAAGTAATATAAACAAGTGAGGACAGGTTTACCCTCTTGGCTGGCGGCATCTACCTGACAGTTCTCACGATCTGAACCAGCAAGTCAACGATGGACTGTCGCGTCAAATCAGAATTTCCATCATCAAAACACAATTATGGCATCCTCCGACTCCCAAACATCTATCCCTGACCCTTCCAACCAAGCGTGGGAATCCTCGGATTCCATTATCTCTGAAGCCGACCAACCCAAGGGAAAATCGTCACCCACGCCAAAATTATGGCTGGGATTGTTATTCACCGTTTTAGTGTTTGGTGGTGGTGGTTGGGCGGCGTGGCATTTTTTACGGCAAAACAACTCACCCCCAACCGCCCAGCAACCTCAGGATGTCCCCGTGAAACTGGAACAGGTGCAACCGAGTACGCTGGAAGAAAGTTCTCAGTTTGTGGGTACTTTAGAGGCAAAACAAAAGGTTGAATTACGACCCGAAGCCGCTGGTAGAATTACCCGAATTGTGGCTGCATCAGGCGATCGCGTAGAAGCTGGCGCTTTAATTTTACAACTGAAGCCGGAACGGAGTGAAGCCGAACTCAGAAGTGCGATCGCAGATGTGAATGCCCAAACCGCTACCCTGAATAATGCTCAAGCCGAAGTCAGAGCCGCCCAAGCTGATATTGCTCGTCTCAAAGCCGAAGTGGGGCGTCAAGCGGCTGAAGTGCAAAGTCGAGAAGCAGACTTAGAATTAGCGCGGGTGAACTATCAACGGGCTGAACAGTTGGTAGATCAAGGGGTTCAACCCAGACAAGAACTCGATGATAAAAAACGCGATCGCAATCAAGCCATCGCCGCCCGTGACGCCGCCGCCCAAGCCTTAGCCGCCTCTAAGGAAGCCCTGAATGTGGCACAACAACGAGTCCAAGCCGCCCAAGCCACTGAAGCCAGAGTCGCCGCTAACCTCTCCAGTGCTAGGGCGGATGTGGAAGTTAGGCAAGAGGAGTTGCAATTTAATCGCGTCGTCGCCCCGATTGATGGAGTGGTTGGGGATATTCTCGTCAAAGTGGGAGACTATGTAAATGTGGGTGATACCCTAACCACCATTACTCAAAACCAAACCTTAGACGTAGAAATCCCCATTGACGAACAGCAAAGCCAGAGGGTGCGCCAGGGACTCCCCGTTGAACTGCGAAACCAAGGCACCCCAGCAACCGAACCCCCCATTGCTACCGGGCGAATTAGCTTTATTTCACCGCAAGTGAATAGAGATTCCCAAACCCTCTTGACAAAAGCCACCTTTTCTAATCCAAATGGTCGCCTGTACGATCAGCAGAAAGTGGATGCACGAGTCATCTGGGAAAAACGCCCTGGTGTGTTAATTCCCGTCAATGCTGTATCTCGTCTAGCTGGGAAACCTTTTGTCTTTGTCGCCCAACCCCCAGAGGAAGCCAAACCGGGCGCCCCTGAACTCATCGCCCAGCAAAGACCCGTGACATTGGGTAATATTCAAGGGAATCGATACCAAGTCCTTGAAGGTATTGAACCCGGAGATAAAATCGTTGTCTCAGGTATCCTCAATTTATCCGATGGCGCTCCGATTATTCCAGATTCCTAGTCATTTGTCCTTTGTCATTCGTCCTTTGTGTTTCGTAACTATTCCTTATTTTTGGGTTCTCGGGTTTGGGTGAATATATGGGAAGAAGCATTGATGTGACAGTGACAACAGATAGTCCCCCATATATTCACCCCTACAAACCTAACCACAAATGACCAATGACCAATGACACTCCCCACCGTTAACTTTAATTGTTTCTAACCATTTAAATGTTTGTCGAATTTTTTATTAAACGACCTGTCTTTACCACTGTTTGCTCCCTGATCATCTTGTTAATCGGAGCAATTAGTATTCCCACGCTACCTGTTGCCCAATATCCCGATATTAGTCCCAAACAAGTCAGTGTCCAAGCCAACTATAACGGTGCCGATGCTCAAACCGTGGAAAATGCGGTGACGACTATCTTGGAACGGGCAATTAACGGTGTCGATGGGATGCGCTACATGACATCAAGCAGTAGCAATGATGGCACCAGTTCAATCAATATCACCTTTGAAGCCAACAAAGATCAGGATATCGCGGCGGTTGATGTCCAAAATCGCGTGTCTTTAGCTGAACCCCAATTGCCAGAATCCGTACTCCAAACCGGGGTCACGGTAAATAAGGAATCTAATAACTTCCTGATGGGATTTGGTCTGTACTCAGAAAATGGCGAGTACGATAACCTCTTTTTAAGTAACTACGCTGACCTTTATCTCGTAGACGCCCTGAAACGGGTTAATGGGGTGGGTAATGTGCGAATTTTTGGCGAACGTACTTATGCGATGCGGCTTTGGCTAGACCCGCAACGCCTTGCGAGTCGTAACCTGACGGCTCAAGATGTCGTCGATGCACTGCGGGAACAGAATCTCCAGATAGGTGCAGGGCGTATCGGTCAACCCCCAGCGCCAGAGGGACAGCAATATCAAATTGACCTGCGGGCAATTAGCCGCTTGGAAACGGTGTCGGATTTTGAAGAACTGATTGTAGCCACAGATGAAGATGGCACCCTGATTAAACTTAACGATGTGGGGCGTGTGGAATTGGGGGCGCAAAATTATGGCACATTCCTGAGATTTCGAGCAAATGAAGCCGTCGGGTTAGGAATTATTACCGTTCCCGGAAGTAACGCCCTGGATGTGGCGAAAGCCGTTAAAACAGAAATGGCGAAACTGGCGGAGGATTTCCCACCAGGAA
Organism: Coleofasciculus sp.; assembly: GCF_046565525.1. NCBI lineage: Bacteria > Bacillati > Cyanobacteriota > Cyanophyceae > Coleofasciculales > Coleofasciculaceae > Coleofasciculus > Coleofasciculus sp. Next base: position 114,086 of record NZ_JBKHUP010000003.1, read on the forward strand.
TGACTTATGATATCGGGTTTGATACCACAGATTTTGTTAATCAGTCGCTCTCGGAAGTGGTATTTACCCTGCTACAAGCGGTGGGATTGGTGGTTTTGGTTATCTTTGTTTTCTTACAGGATTGGCGCACGACTATCATTCCGGCAATTACGATTCCTGTGTCTCTCATTGGCACGTTTGCCTTTGTCAAGATTTTTGATTTTTCGATTAACAGTTTAACCCTATTTGGTTTGACCCTAGCCACGGGGATGGTGGTGGATGATGCGATTGTGGTGGTTGAAGATATCACCACAAAGATTCAACGGGGGGGGATAAAATCTCGGCAAGCGGCGATTATTTCCATGCGGGAATTGGTGGGGGCGGTAATTGCCACGTCATTGGTGTTAATGGCGGTATTTATTCCGGTGGCATTCTTTCCGGGGACAACGGGGGCATTATATCAACAATTTGCCTTAACGATCGCGTTTTCAATTGCCGTTTCCACCTTTATGGCGCTGACGTTGACCCCAACCCTTTCTGGCTTAATCTTGCGGCAAAAGCCAGAGGCGACGGGGTTTTGGGGTCACTTTTTTGATGGATTTAATTGGTTCCTGGAGGGAATGCAGCAGCGATATCGGAGACTTCTGATTATCCTGACTCGCGTGAAAACTCTGGTGATTGTGGCGTTTATTGGCTTGTTGGCACTAACGGTGTGGGTTTACGAAAGTGTCCCGTCGGCGTTTCTCCCGGATGAAGACCAAGGCTATTTTATGACCATTGTCCAAGGACCAGAGGGTTCGTCTCTCAACTACACCCATGATGTGATTGAGCAGATTGAAGATATTATTTTACCCTTGGATGAAGTGCGAGCCACGTTTGCGGTGGGGGGTTTTGGCTTTAGTGGCAATACGGCGAATAGCGCGATCGTTTTTACCACGTTGAAACCTTGGTCAGAACGGACTGATCCGTCTCAGTCAGCAGAAGCAATTATTAATAAAGTCCGTGGTGCTTTGTTTGGGATTAAAGAAGCCAGGGTATTTGCTGTGAATCCACCCTCTATTCGGGGATTGGGTAGTTTCGGCGGGTTCCAATTTCAACTCCAAGACCGCCGAGGTAATTTTAGCTTAGATAGGTTGATTGAAAATATGGGGAAATTACTGGGTGCTGGCAATCAGAATCCCCAGTTGCAGGCGGTGTTTAGTACTTATGCAGCCAATACCCCCCAGTTACAGATTGAGGTAAACCGCAATCGGGCGAAGGCGTTGGAGGTGGATATTGATGATATCTTCGAGACGTTGCAGACCTATATGGGTTCGCGCTATGTGAATGACTTTACTCTGGAACGGCGCACCTATCGGGTTTATGTCCAAGCTGACGCCCAGTTCCGCTCGAATCCTGAGGATATTAATCAACTGTATGTGAGATCCGGGCGGGATGAGATGATTCCTTTGGGGAATTTGGTTACCGTTACCCCAACGACAGGGGCGCAAACCATTAATCACTATAACTTGTTCCGGTCAATTGAAATTAATGGTTCAGCCGCGCCGGGAGTCAGTTCTGGAGACGCGATTGAAGCTATGGAACAAGTCGCCGCCCAGGTATTACCGCCGGGATTAGGCTATGAATGGTCAGGTTTATCTCTGGAAGAAATCCAGTCGGGGGGTCAAGCCACGATTATTTTTGGCTTTGGCTTGGTCTTTGTTTTCTTAGTGTTGGCGGCTCAATACGAAAGCTATATCGACCCGATTATTATTCTATTAGCAGTTCCTTTGGCTATTCTGGGGGCGCTCATGGCTCAATCTCTGCGGGGTTTGCCTAATGATGTGTACTGTCAGATTGGGTTGGTGATGCTGATTGGTTTAGCTAGTAAGAACTCGATTCTGATTGTGGAATTTGCCAACCAGCTTCGAGAGCAAGGGATGACGCTGAGAAAAGCCGCGATTGAGGCGGCGCAGCAGCGTTTGCGACCGATTCTGATGACGGCGATTTCTACGTTGTTTGGGATTTTTCCGCTTGTGATCGCGACAGGCGCAGGATCAGGAAGCCGCCGATCTCTAGGGACGGCTGTTTTCGGTGGAATGTTTGTCGCCACGTTCCTGAGTCTGTTTGTGGTTCCTATTCTCTATATTGTGATCAAGTCGGGGAGCGATCGCTTGTTTAATTCCAATGGGAAGAACCAGAAGACGTCACAGACGAAGGAGCTTGAGCCGAAACCTGAAGTAACAATTCGGTAGTATTCATTAACGTGATCAATCAGAATTCATCAAAAAATATGAACAAATGTGAGGCAATGTTAACAAAGCCATAATTTTGTTGCAAAATTTGACTTGAGAACCCCAGTTTCCCTAAGGTTTGATAAACGTAAAAGTAGAAGACACTGGGTTCTCTAGAAGACTGAAACTTAATTTTCTCATAATCTAGATCGACTGTAAAATTACTCAATTTTGGTGTTTCAGTATTTTATATCGAACCCAGATGACTACAGTTTTTGAGGTTAGGGGAAATCTATGAATATTAAGCGAATTATTTTTTCTAGCGTTATCACTGGCGTTGCTGGTGTCATATTAGGCATCGGGGTGGCTGAAATTAATCATGCAGATCAGCGACCCAATGCCATGTATCAATATGCCACTATTGGCGGTGTGATGGGATTAGCCGTTGGTGCGGGTCAACAGGCGCTGCGAGAATTAGAGCAGTTGTCAGAAGAGTCATAGAGCATCGGTTCAGTCAAATTAACCGTTACAAAAATTGCCAATTCAAGCCAGGGATTATTGAATCAAATAAATTACCATTTTTCGGCAATTTAAGTATATGAGTCGATGACTGAATGGGTGTGATCGATAATAATTTAATTCGATAAAAAAAAGAGCGATCGCGTAATAAAAAGCGCACGTCTAATAGAGGGCGCACGTCGGTCATCCGTGTCAACTTAAGCCATAACCCTTACCCATTCTAATTTTCAGCTATGGGGTTTCTGCTCCTCCGGTTATGGGAGAAGGGCGGGTTTAGTCAAGTTATCAGTTGGGTGCTCTCATGTTATCTGTAAAACCCGCCCCTACACCCCCCGCTCTAAGAGTTCTTTACCTTAAGTTGACACCAATGCACGTCGGTGCGCTTTTCTCTACTTTGACATAGAATGAAGACCTATGCACAGAAACCAAATTCAGGTTAGCCACCCCCGTTATAACTCAGTCCGCGTAGGCGGACTTTGTTTGTGTAGAAGCGATTTTAATCGCCGTGGCAAAAGCGAAGGATCAAGTCGGGGCGGGCGCGAGTCACATCTCTTGTGCAAAGGACATGATAGTAGTGAAAAGAGCCCCGACATTCAGAAAGAATGGGTTTGAGGTAACGTTATCATAAATAGCTGGCACTTGCATCACATAAACCCGCCCCTAAAAATCAGGTTTCCTGGAGCGAAGTGAAGGGTCAAGACTACTCGTGATTGGCATGAATGGTTAAAGTCAAGGGATGCATTTGGGGAAAGTCTCGCTGAATAATGCGGATAACTTTTTGTTGACTGGTCTTATCTTTAACAATAAATTGGGCAGTGCCATCGCCTTGAGAACCTACACCCTTGCCCCCTAAAATATAAGGTTGAATCGGCTCATAATTGAGCAGTTGATGCAAAACGGGAGCCGTCAATTGTTGGGAACAAGCGGGGATGAGATAGCGGTCAAATTCAGCTTGTGCCTTGGTCATCAACTGACCCAGCTTTATCGCATCGCCGACTTGTAATGCTTCAACGGCTTCTTGAGTAATTTGATAACTAATAGTGCCAAGATAGTGCTGGACATTTTTCTGCACGTTATCAGTACCAAAGGGATAACACTGATTCAGACGACTGAGAATTTCCTGGGTATTTTTACTCGCACCGAGATCAACAATGACAAAAAACAAATCCTTGGGAACGTTTAGCTCGATAATATCTGTCGATGCACCATCGAAAATCATGGCGATTGGTTGATTTCCATAAGCGCAGGCTTGATCCATACGTCCGCAGCGAGAGGGTGTGCTTGTCTCGCCCAGATAAGCGTATTCCATTTCGCCTCGCCGAGTCATCTTCAAGTCATACAAGTAATTAAAAGCGCGTGCGACTAAAACGCAAACGGCTGCACTGGAGGATAACCCTTTCTGAATGGGTAAATCGGTTTGATAGTTATCGATTTCTATGCCACCAACTTGGAAGTAGGTGAGAAAATGATAAGCAACGCCAGCCGCATAACTCCAAAACTCTCCCTTTTGTGCTTCAGCCAGGAGAACACGGCGTTCCATGGGCAACTGAATCGCGTCTGGACGAGTACCATCACTCAGGGAAGCGTGAAGAATGAAGTGGGTAGGGTGGGGCTTGACTTTGGCATAGAGTCCTTGATTGGTTCCTGTGATGATGGTGTAGCCTTTTCCAAGCTGAGGATTCAGGCGACGATACCCTCCCGCCCAATCGCTATGCTCACCAAACAGACAAAGGCGACCTGGCACAAACAGTTTCATTCATGTCCCCTATATTTATCGCGATCGCTACTAACTAGAGTACTCTGGAGGTTAACACATTGGCGCGATCGCTCTGGATCTCATGTCATTTAGAATCTCAAACTGATATGACTACCTTAGAATACCAGCCAAAAAAGCGTGGTCAATATTTTTTATTAATTAATAACTTATTGTAGAGACTTAAATTATCAGGTTTCATTCAAGTCTTAATTATCGTCAAATCAACAAGATTAGGCAAAATCAAAACGACGGTTAGCTCTCTAAGCAAAAAAAGGTCAACTCAGGATGCCAAACCTCTGACGGGTTGACCAAAGTCTTGATGGCAAAAACTCCTGGCTAGGGAGCTACCGCCATAATTTTTAAAGACCCACCGTCGAAAAAAGTATATTTTGTTACAGAACTATGGAGCCAAAAAATAGAAGATTTGAAAATTTCCTAAAGATAATGAACCCAGTTATTGAGAAGAATTGAGGCTCTTGACTATCTTGCAACTTATTTGTAGGGTTTTGTCTGAAGTAGACAAGCCAACTTGCTAAACTCCCGATTCCTTAATCAGGCAGCAAACAAAAAAAAGGTACAGAGTTCTGTCATACTCAGATACTTACCCCATCTCTAAGTCGTACTTCCAATGACTTTATTTACCGCTTCTTAGCTCAATGTTAGGATGTGTTCCACTAGAAAAACAGGAAAGAGAGCGAAATGATGTCTAGACAAACGTTCGAGAAAAGTTTCGACAGAAAAAAGTCTCCCCCAAAAACTAGACAAGTTGATTTACAAAGGTTTTCTCCAGGCTTTGGGGATTCTCCCTATTTTGACCCCTTGAAAACCATAGCTAAATCCTTTTCTCCCTACTGGCTAGCTTGTATTCCCCTCACAGCGATTATTGTCGTGGTTTGGAATACGGCAGCCGTTGCTCAAACTGAGGCGGTTGACGCCGATGCCATTGCCCAACTCCAGGGAACGTTAAACGCCATCTGGGTGTTGATTGCTGCCATTCTGGTGATCTTCATGAATGCCGGATTCGGTATGCTAGAAACCGGATTCTGTCGTCAGAAAAATGCGGTTAACATTCTCGCCAAAAACCTGATTGTCTTTGCCTTAGCCACCATTGCATTTTGGGCAATTGGGTTTTCATTCATGTTCGGTGCCGGAAATGGATTGATTGGTGTGGGTGGATTTTTCTTAACGAGTACCGATCCGGGTACTTATGGACTCGATCCATTTCCTGAAGGCTTACCCATCTCCTTGTTTTTCCTATTCCAAGCTGCCTTCGCTGGAACCGCCGCCACCATTGTTTCGGGTGCGGTTGCTGAACGGATTAGGTTTGTTGACTTTCTCGTTTTCAGTCTTCTGATCACCGGGATATCCTATCCCATCACCGGACACTGGGTTTGGGGTGGTGGCTGGCTATCAGAAATGGGCTTTTCCGACTTTGCTGGCTCAACCGTGGTTCACTCGGTTGGTGGTTGGGCGGCGTTGATGGGAGCTGCCTTTCTCGGACCGCGTGAAGGAAAATATAGAGATGGTCAAATCAATGCGATTCCCGGTCACAATATGAGTATTGCCACACTGGGATGCTTGATTCTGTGGATCGGCTGGTTTGGTTTCAACCCCGGATCAGAACTGGCTGCTACTGAAAATGTGCCGTATATTGCTGTAACCACAAACCTCGCGGCTGCGGCTGGCGGTATTTCTGCCACGATTACCTCTTGGACAAAAGATGGTAAACCTGACCTTTCGATGATTATCAACGGTATCTTAGCCGGCTTAGTTGCGATTACCGCCCCCTGTAATGCTGTTTCCTATCTCTCAGCGATCATAATTGGTCTGATTGGGGGCATTATCGTGGTTTTTGCGGTTTCCTTCTTTGACAATATCCATATCGATGACCCCGTGGGTGCGACCTCTGTCCACTTAGTTAACGGGATCTGGGGCACCATTGCTGTTGGTATCTTTACCTTCGCTGAAAATGATGCGGGTCAACCACTTGGCTTGATTTATGGGGGAGGAGTCGGTCAACTGGGTATTCAACTGTTGGGTATCCTCTGTGTAGGTGGTTTCACTGTCGTATTTAGCTCCCTTGTGTGGCTAGCTCTGAAAGCGACTTTGGGACTACGAGTACATCCGGAAGAAGAAATCCATGGTTTGGATATTAGCGAACACGGGATGGAAGCCTACAGTGGATTTGTTAAGGAATCAGACGTGTTGACCAGTAGCTCTTTTGGTAGTGTCAGTGGTAGTACGGCTGACATTCCTCGCGGATCGGAAGTTTAACGGAAGTGCTTCTAGTTAGGAAAGCTGGTTAATTGCCAATAACATCCTGTAGGGGCAATTCAGGAATTGCCCCTTTTTCATGGTTTTTATGATCGGCAAAAGTGGAATAGAACTACAATCTGATGAGAGAGCCGATGCTGAATCTAGACAAGTGTCCACAACCTCGAAAAGCTTTCCAATTTGGGCGGTTTTCTCCCTCGCTGTCAATGGCTTACTGGTGCTAGCGATCGCGGGGGTATTGCTGCGCCAATACCAAGGAGCGATCCCTTCTGCGGTTAGCCAATCTCTAGCCACTGATGCGACAAAAGAAGCAACCCCTACCCCTGTCCCCGAACTCGGACCGCGCCACCAGTTTAACTACCAGCAGTGGGTGGCGCTGCTGGAGCAAGAAGCTGAGGTGATGGTGGAGCAGAAGCCGGAGGATTTAGCCATACTGCTGGGGGATTCCATCAGTCTCTGGTTTCCCAATGAGATGCTACCCACTCAACGAACTTGGCTGAACCAGGGAATTTCTGGCGAAACGACAGCCGGATTGCTGAATCGCTTAGATGTGTTGGATCAAACCCAGCCAGATATCATCTTTTTGATGATTGGCATCAACGACATCATTCGAGGTGTCACAGATGAGACTATCTTAGCCAACCAACGGCTGATTATTCGCTACCTGCGGCGCACTCATCCCCAAGCCAAAATAATCGTTCAGTCGATTTTGCCCCATAGCGGGGATAAAGCCACCTGGGAAGGACGCGATCGCCTCCTGGAAATCCCCAACAGTCGTATTGTCGAGATTAACCAGCGATTGAAAGCGATCGCGGAGTCGGAAGATGTCATTTACCTGGATCTCTATCCCCTATTTGCCGATACTGAGGGCAATCTAAACATGGAATTGAGTACCGACGGCTTGCACCTAAATCCTCAAGGCTATTTAATTTGGCACTATGCCCTACAAGTCACAGATCAACTCGCGAGCGATGGCGGATTGTGACTGGGGATGGGAAGATGGAGAAGATGGAGAAGATGGGCAGATGGGGTAGCTGGGGGAGCTGGGGAAGCTGGGGAAGCTGGGGAAGCTGGGGAAGCTGGGGAAGCTGGGGAAGCTGGGGAAGTTAACTAAAAACGCTTCCTGTTAACTGTTAACTGTTAACTGTTCACTGACCCAACCGGATTCATTTTATGATCGAAAGGAGTAAACAATTGTATACACTCATCTGCTAAACAAGCTTCATGGATACAAAAGCCTTCAAACGTTCACTCCATAGTTCAGAAAACTATCACCGTAAGGGATTTGGTCACGAGGCTGAAGTGGCGACTCAGCTTCAATCCGAATATCAAAGCAGCTTGATTCAAGAAATCCGTGATAATAACTATCAACTCAAACGGGGTGATGTGACCATTCACCTGGCAGAGGCATTTGGCTTTTGCTGGGGTGTGGAACGCGCTGTGGCTATGGCGTATGAAACTCGCCAACATTTTCCCACCGAGCGCATCTGGATGACGAATGAAATTATCCATAATCCCTCCGTCAATCAGCGCCTACAGAATATGAACGTCAACTTTGTCCCCGTTGAGGAAGGGACAAAAGACTTTTCTATCGTTGGTGCGGGTGATGTGGTAATTTTACCTGCCTTTGGTGCCAGCGTTCAGGAAATGCAACTACTCAATGATAAAAACTGTAAGATTGTCGATACTACCTGTCCTTGGGTATCCAAGGTATGGCATACGGTGGAGAAGCATAAGAAGAAAGAGTACACCTCCATCATTCACGGCAAGTATAAGCACGAAGAAACCATAGCTACCAGTTCCTTTGCTGGTAAATACCTCGTGGTGCTGAATCTACAAGAAGCCGAGTATGTCACCAACTATATTCTCAATGGTGGGAATCGGGACGAATTTATGGCAAAATTCAGCCGCGCCACTTCAGAGGGATTTGACCCGGATCGGGATTTGGAGCATATTGGCATAGCTAACCAAACCACCATGCTCAAAAGCGAAACCGAGCAAATTGGGAAGCTTTTTGAGCGCACGATGATGAAAAAGTATGGTCCTGACCAACTGAATCAGCATTTCCAGAGTTTTAACACCATCTGCGATGCAACTCAAGAGCGACAGGATGCGATGTTGGAGTTGGTTGAGCAAAGGTTAGATTTAATAGTCGTGATTGGTGGCTTTAACTCATCCAATACAACGCAACTGCAACAAATTGCCATTGAACGGAAGATTCCCTCCTATCACATCGACAGCGCCGAGCGAATTGGTCCGGGGAATCGGATTGATCACAAGGTACTGCATCAAGATATGACGGTGACGGACAATTGGCTCCCAGATGGTGAAATTGTTGTCGGTGTAACCTCTGGAGCATCTACACCCGATAAGGTGGTTGAAGATGTGATTGAGAAGATTTTTGAGTTGAAAGCAACTCCGGTAGCTGTTTAATTTGGGTTCGGCTAGTGTGTCGATTTCGTAACCCCAGTTAGCGGTCAAAAGCAGTAAGATAGCCTGTCTTTTGTAGGTTGGGTTTTGTTCCTCCACCTAACCTACAAGAACGTTTTGTGTTTTCACGCTCCATGCTCCCCAAGGTAAGGGGATGGCACTGCCATTCCCCTACATCCATCAATATGGGTACACCGCTGTTGTTTTTTTCCAACTTTTATGCCGAGTTAGTTAACTGCCGAGACTCTAAAACAACATTCTGTCAAGGAGCGAAAAGCACTAATTTTAGAACAAGCCTCTTTAATTGATGCTACTCACATAACCGATGATAAATTGCTTAAGGCATACAGGTTAGGGAAAATCATTTCCTCAGTATCAGAAGATTATTTTCAATATCAAATTGAACAAAACAATAACCAAGAGTCAGTTCTAGGATTGGAACAGCAATCCCAACTGATTCAAAAGAAAACTGAGGAGTTTTCCACAAAATTTATTGCCTGGTTAGAAAAAGATTTTGAAAATAAGAAAGCAATACTTGAGAGACATCCTAACCCACGCAATTTATTTGAGCTATGCGGTGCTAAATTACTGGTGACAAGTAATTCTGTCACGAGAAGCCTTAGTACAAAAATGGGACGTCTTTGGGAAGAAATAGCCAACATTAGTCCTTATGTGATTGTACCCGAATTTGAATTTGATATCAAGATTACTGGTGTCGATATAGTCATTTTATCCGAGGGAACAGTTTATCTTGCCCAGTTAAAAACTTTAAAAGGAACATTAACAGGTTCCCAAAAAACTAGAGCGGAAAAAGAGTTGGGCATTCATAACAATCCTCTATTTATAGCAGCATTTGATTTGGGTCAATGGACATTCTCAAAAAATACTCAAATTCCTCGCCTCGCCGGGTCAGAATTTTGGCATAAGATTTCTATGGATTATAACCTTGTTGAAAACCATGTGAGAAGTATGTTACAGAGAATTGACAAGGCTTTCTCTAAGTTAGCTGCCAGCGAAAGACAAAACATGGAATAAGTTTATACAGCTAGAAAAGCGAAAGCTGTTCAACTATTTGCTTGCATTGTGGTTTTCTTCCTTGAATCAAACTGTAAAGATAATCACCAATTTCTTTTGCCAGTAAAACAGGTACAGCATTGCCAATTTGTTTGTACTTGGACGTTATTGAACCATAAAAAATCCAGTCGTCAGGAAAAGTTTGGATTCTCGCACATTCTCGTACACTTAAGGGACGCAGTTCTATGGGGTGACACATATCTGTCGCTTTTTGGTGTGGGCTTGTGGTTACAGTTGGCGAGGGTTTATCCCAAGATAGTCGCCTGTAAAAACCAACTTTACCACCCCCTGATTTATAAGCACCTCCCATTGCCTCTTCTTTCAACTTGTCGGGTAAATATCTCCAATTTTGTCCGGCTTTGAGCAATCTCAAATACTTTAAACGCTTTTCAGAGTACGGTGTAAACTCTGGCTGTTGTTCAACTAAGTCTGTTAATGCATCTTTTAAAGTACGCCACTTGGGTAAATCTCTACCACCTTTACCATGGGTAGCCAAGGGAAATGTAACAGATTCACCATCTCTAGAACCAATAAACACGACACGCTCTCTATTTTGGGGAACACCATAATTGGCAGCTTCTAAAAGATTGTAAACGAGATGGTATCCAAGTTCATGCATTTCTGCCAATACCACCTTAAGGGCTGCACCCCGCATTTCCTCCGGTTCTAAAGGGGGATAATCTTTCCCTCGTTGGTTAATTGGTCTGTGACGGATAGCAGCGGAAAGTAACCCTTTCACATTCTCCATAAGGAAAAATCGAGGTTGAATGTCTCGAACAACACGGACAAACTCCATAAATAAACTACCACGAGGATCTAAGACTGAAGCTCTTTTTCCTGCTGTACTAAAAGGCTGACAAGGTGGACCACCAACTACCAAATCCACCTCATGAGGACGTAACGCTCTACCTAAATCTAAAACTCGACCACCTTCTAAGAGTAAATCTTGGGTACTGATTGTATCGATTGACCTTGGGATAGCACTTTCATGAAGATGAGGTCGGTTAAGCGCTATAGTTTTTGCCGCATCCCGCTCTTTCTCAACCACACTTACGGTATGAAATCCGGCTAGCTCTAAACCTAAATCTAAACCAAAAGCCCCTGAAAACAGAGAAATACAAATAGTCTTGCCATCTATCACGGCTATCAGTCCCCAGCTAAATTACCCTTATTTTTGCACTCTTTTTGCTCGTTCTGGCGGCGCGGCGATTGCCGTAACTTTTGCTGGAGCGTTTGTTAACTGGGTGGGTGTGGCTGGAACCGGGGCGGTTGCTGTGGCAATTACTCGTGCTGATACTGGGGTATTGGCTGGGGTACTGGCTGGTATTTCATCAGTCGTTGGTTGTGAGGGATTGGTCAGGTTATTTCAAGGTGACATCGGGCGGGGATTGGCTCTGGGTATTGGTTCTGTGGTGGGCTTGGGGTTTGCCGCGATCGCGTTTTTTGAGGTGGTTAAAGGGATTGAAACCTCTGGGGAAAACTAATCAACTGAATTATAAATGATCAAACTATCTTACCCACTATAGAATCATTCTATGAGCCTATACCTTGTTCGACCTTCCTCTTGGCTACAATTAAATCAAGGTATCGAAGGTAGTTCACCATGACAACAGCAACACCGACTCCTCCATCTCAACAAATGGGTGCTGAACCAGTCGTCACCTTAAAAGGTGTTAGCTGGCAAACCTTTAAAACATTACTGGCGGAAATTGGGGAGGATCGTATCTGTAGAATGACTTATGATCAGGGAGTATTAGAAATCAGGATGCCACTCGAAGACCATGAAGTCCCAAAAGGGATGCTCGAAAGCTTTATTGAAGCTATCGCCGACGAGCTAGAAATAGAAGTTAAGAAAGTCGGTGCATTGAGCTTGAAGCGCGAAGACTTAACCCGTTTTATCGAGCCAGATACCTGTTTCTATATTCAAAACGAATCACGAGTCCGAGGTAGACGAATCAACCTGGAAATTGACCCACCGCCCGACTTGGCTATTGAGTCAGATTATACCAGTTCCTCTATCAATAAACAATCCATTTATGCGGCGTTAGGTGTTCCTGAATTGTGGAGATATACCCGTCAAACCCTCCAGATTTATCAATTAGTTGAAGGAGAATATGAACTGAGAGAACAAAGCCTCGCATTTCCCTTTTTACCTGTAACAGAGGTTCCCAACTTTATTGAACAAAGTAATATTCAGGGACAGCGGACAGCAGTGCGGTTATTTCGCCAACGAATTCGAGAACGTTTACAAACTCAATAAGCTGATTAAATTGGGCGCACGTCAGTTTAAATTGGGTGCACGGAGCGTGCGCCCCTACGATGTCTACCCCATTCCCGCCGCCTCCTTTGCTGATTCCTTCGCCATCTCCATGAAAATCTTTTGAGCGCATTGCTCTTTCGCATCCTCCAGTTGACGTTGTATATAACGCCCATCGGGTTGTAATTCCCAAGCTTGGCGATTATCTGCCATCATAATGGCTAAAATTTCTTGCAAATCTTTGATAATTTCTGGATCTTCTACAGGTGTAATCGCCTCAACTCGCCGATCTAAATTGCGACGCATCCAGTCAGCGCTGCCAATATAAACTTCCTCATCACCCTGATTATAGAAGTAATAGATCCGCGAATGTTCTAAAAAGCGACCGATAATACTAATCACGCGAATATTATCGCTAACGCCGACAACACCGGGACGCAAGCAGCAAATTCCTCGAACAATTAAATCAATTTGTACGCCAGCTTGGGAGGCTTCATAGAGAGTGGCGATAATCTTCGGATCAACCAAAGAATTCATTTTGGCAACAATCCGCCCGGTGTTTCCCTGGCGACAATGTTCGATTTCCCGCTGAATCATCGCCGTCATGCGATCGCGCAGATTCACTGGGGCGACTAATAACTTGCGATAAGAGCGCTGGCGGGAGTATCCAGTCAGAAAATTGAATAAATCGGTTAAATCTGCCCCTAAATCCTCACGACAGCTTAGGAGTCCTACATCCGTGTAAATTCTGGCGGTTTTGGGGTTATAGTTTCCTGTGCCAATGTGAACATAGCGGCGAATCCTCTTCTCGTCTTGACGCACCACCAGCACGATTTTGGTATGGGTTTTTAACTTAATAATCCCATAAACCACATGTACACCAGCTTGTTCTAACTTACGCGCCCAGAGAATATTATTCTCTTCATCAAAACGGGCTTTCAATTCCACCAAAACCGCCACCTGCTTACCATTTTCGGCAGCTTTAATCAAAGCGTTGACAATGGGGGAATCGCCAGAGGTGCGGTAGAGTGTCATTTTAATCGCCAGTACATTCGGGTCATCCGCCGCCTGGGTAATAAATCGCTGCACGGTACCACCAAAGGAATGGTAGGGATGATGGACAAATAAATCCCGTTTGCGAATAATGCTAAAGAAGTCATCCCCATCTTCCTCAGAAGAGAGCGATCGCAACTCGACGGGCATGACGGGTGTCCAGGATGGGTCTTTGAGTTCCGGTAGGGGTAATCCCATAAACGACATCAGATCCCCTAGCCCCAATAAGCCGTCTATTTCGTAGATATCGCTTTCCTCGAGTCCCATCTCCCCCATCAGCGTTTCCCTTAAGGTTTCTGGTACAGTCGCATGGATTTCCATGCGGACGACTGAACCCCCTATACGTCGCTTCCGCAGTCCCTCTTCAATAGCCAGTAGTAGGTCATCCGCCTCATCTTCCTCGACGGCTAAGTCAGCATTGCGAGTAATCCGAAACGGATGATATTCTTGGATATTCATCCCTGGAAACAGAAACTCTAAATTATGGGCAATCACCTGTTCTAGGGGAATGCCCACCCAGATGGCAGGTTTTCCCTTTTGCCGTTCTCGCAACGGTTCGGGAAGGGTGACAAACCGAGGTAAGACTTTGGGCACTTTCACTCGGGCAAAAAATTCCTCGCCCTGATCGGGATCTTTCACCACTACGGCTAGATTCAGACTCAGGTTGGAAATATAGGGAAAGGGGTGGCTAGGGTCAACAGCTAGGGGTGTCAGAACCGGGAAAATTTGCGCTTCAAAGTAGTTTTGCAAATAAGTCCGCTGTTCGGAGTTCAACTCCATATAGTCCAGCAGGTAGACCCTCTGTTGTGCCAATAAGGGGCGCAGGATTTGTTCAAAATGTTCATGTTGTTCTTTGATCATGGGGAGTAACCGCTTGTTAATCCCATGCAATTGATCGCTAGGTGTGCGACCATCGGCAGTTAGGGATGTCACCCCCGCCTCCACCTGCTGCTTCAAACCCGCCACCCGAACCATAAAGAATTCATCCAGGTTGGAACTGAAGATTGCCAGAAACTTCAAGCGTTCCAGCAATGGGGTTCGGGAATCGAGGGCTTCATGCAAGACGCGATCATTAAATTCCAACCAACTGAGTTCCCGGTTGAAGTAGTATTTAGGGTCTCTCAGACTAACCTCGGTCGTTGTCTTCGATTTCTTAGCCATGATTATTAGGGAAACGGTGCACCATCCGTTGGCTTTTTCTGGCGCTGGTAGGATGTTTGTCAGTTTAAATACTATAAGTGACGTACCCAACGCTCCCCTACGGGAGAGCGTGGGCAACTGATGCCTTGAATAAGACGGTCAGAACTTCCTTAGCGGTACTATTAGTAGTAGAGGAAACTACTACCGGATTCCCGCGACGGCGTTTTATGGTGGGGAACACGTCCAGCCCCACACGTTTGAGGTTGATAGCGGCATTAACATCTCTGTCAACCCAGAGTTTTAGCTCTTCATCCCAGTAGCTACGAATAGAGCAGTCGGTGAATACGAATTCATCCTTATAGCTCAAGAGCTGGGATGTGTATGCCGGATTCTTCTTGGTTTGAAGCTTGCCTAGCTTATCTAGGCTCTTCCTCAACGGTTTAAGAGAATGGAGATTTTTTCCTTCTGATGTTGCCAGGTAAATATCCTCATTTAGGACAGCATCAATTCCCATTGAGTTGTCCCAAGTCGGGACGATTTCTTCAGGTTTGAACTCAGGAACGGATGGAGCGTCTAACACAAAGTTAGCGTACCATCCATCCGATTTCTTGGTGACGCTGACTTGCTTGAGATTAAATCCGGCTGGGAGAGGGCGATGAGTTCTGACTTTAACCAACCCAATTTTGGGTAGCTTGAGATAAAGCCATTTACCATTAACTGTGCAAAACTTTAGCCACTCATTTTTAGCCCCATCGAACACCATTGTCCGGTAGCGAGACTCGTTCTTAATCCTGGGTCTTCCCGAACGCTTTCCGTTTTTGTCTCCTTGAATATACCGGGTCATAGCCTTCTCAACTCGTTTGCAAACATCTTGCAAAATAGTAGAGTAGACCCCGTTGAAGTTCAATAACTCACCCGACCACTTCACCAGCACCAAGTCTTCTTTAATGACTGGAAGTTGAAGTTTTTGATTGTAGTAATTGGGGCGGTCTTTGAGTTCCCGAAGATGACAAACTAAGGGACAGGCATTAACCGAGCAACGATTTTGCTCCCACCAATTTATCCGCTCACCTAGCATTCGGTTGTACCAATAACGGCAAATCCGCAAACTCTCAGTTAGCTGAACTTTCTGAGAAGATTGCGGATAGATGCGGTACTGGTACGTTGTCTTCATCGGGGTGTTTGTTTTTGGCTACACTGATTATAGCAAATAAATGTGCAACTGTTTATCGTTCATCTTCTGTTTCAGTACTACCCTCAAATGTCTTTACCGAAATTTGAAGGGTAGCCTTAAGTCCGTTTCTAGCCGCAGGATTCGGCAGGAATTTTCGGATGAAGTAAATGCCACTTACGGGAAAGATGTGTTCTGGAACAAGTCCTACTTTATCGCTTCGTGTGGTGGTGTTACTGTTTCTGTTCTTAAGAAGTATGTCGAAGGACAAGATACACCGGATTGACAGCCGAAGGTACCTTCGGCTGTCCGCCTGTCCATCCCGACGCTGACCCTCCGGGTACAGCGCGGGGCTTCCGTCGAAGAAGGCTAAAAAGAATACTGGGTGTAGGGTGTGGGGTGTAGGGTGTAGGGAAAATTCCAGCACTGCTCATCTTGCCTATATTTATCATCCCCCTCATCGGGACTGTACACTAGGTGTCGCGACTCAAACTGGAAAAATCGCGATCGCGCTTCGTTTTCAGGTAAACTCGGATGTTGCGTATTCCAGCCGTTTGAACCCCAATCTACGGAGAAATAACCTTGGCGATAGAATTGCGATCTTATGTCTATATAGATAGCTTACAGCCGCAGCACGCGGCTTATATGGGGACAGTTGCGCTAGGGTTCTTGCCATTACCTGGAGATACGTCGCTCTGGATTGAAATCTCACCGGGTATCGAAATTAACCGGATTACCGATGTGGCGCTAAAATCGACCTCTGTACGTCCAGCCGTGCAGATGGTGGAACGACTCTATGGGGTTCTGGAAGTTCATGCGAACAAACAAGGCGAAACCAGGGCGGCGGGGAAAGCGATTCTAGCCGCCCTAGGCGTCGGTGAACGAGAACGCCTGAAACCCCGGGTTATCTCTAGCCAGATTATTCGCAATATTGACCCTCACCAAACTCAACTGATTAATCGCACCCGACGGGGACAGATGATTTTGGCAGGGCAAACTTTGTATGTTTTAGAAGTAGCACCAGCCGCTTATGCTGCTTTAGCCGCTAATGAAGCCGAGAAAGCCGCCTCAATTAATATTCTGCAAATTTCTGCCGTTGGCAGTTTTGGACGCCTCTACTTAGGTGGTGAAGAACAGGATATTCTGGCAGGTTCGCAAGCGGCGCTGACAGCACTGGAGAACGTTCCTGGGCGAGAACATCCCGGCGCTGGGGGGAAAGAGTAGAACAGGGGTGTATGTAGGGACGTGCCATGGCACGTCTGGGGGCGGGGGTTCTTCTAATGGCATCTTTTTATTGATTCTGTTTTTTAGATTGTGGTAAAGTTTGTTGAGTATTACCAGACAATTGTACTGTCTTATTACGATTACCCCGAATTAGCTTTGTAATGTGTCCAGCAATTACACCTCGATTTTGAATTAGAGCAATGACTCCCTTGGTAACAACCGCTCCTCCAACACCAAAAACCAGGCTCAAAAGTAGCGATTGAGTCAAGGGATGGAGATGATTCGTTGAAAAAGGAGGTAATATTGGTTGTCTAGGTTCTGTGGGAATTATGTATGGAGCGACGGTAGCGCCAACGGCTGCTGTAGCTAAACCCACACCAACAATAGCTACCGTATTTTGTAAAGCGCGATCGCTCTCGGCTTGTTCTGTTTCTACGATACCTCGACTTGCTTCAATCATCTGCCCAAAAAGTTGCTGACTTGGCATCAGATAAGATAAATCAGCGTTAATTTGTGGAATAAAGTTGTCTTGAGTGTCTTTAATAAGTTGTTCTAAAAAATCTAGATTATCCCGATTTTGAATACTAATATCTTGGAGTTGCTTCAACCAGAATTTATAATTTATGAGATTAGTTTGAATCGTCGTGCGATGAATATCTATATCTCGCAGATAGTTGGCGTATTCAAAAGCAAGTGTAGGAATTTCAGTTAGCCATTCTTTGAGTTGCTTTAGCTTAGGGGTTGGTTCAGATGGTAACTGACGGAAGGCTTTTGCTTTTACCTCTAATTTCCTGTAGAAAAGCCGTGCTTGTTGATTACACCACCGAGATTCTGAGTAGGCATATAAAATTTTATGGCGACAACATAATAAATTAATTAGGGATTGATCATAATCTCCTGCGGCTTCTAATTTTTCGGTATCAGGGTTGCAATTAAGCCAGACGAGAATATGACAATGTTCAGCCGGATGCTCTCGGTTATTGTCATACTCAAAAATGGGACTTCCTAAAAAGATGCCTTGAGTAGGTGGAGAACGTAAAAATTGTGCAACCTCTGATTTAGGCAGAATCGCCGCTAAACAACCATTGGCAAACTCCTGAATATCCTGAATTTGACCTTCTGGTTGGGCAAAGAGTACCAGGGTTTGTCCCAGAGAAGCTTTAATTTGATTGGGAAGCAGACAACCTTGAGGATTTAAACCCTCCAATTGATGAACGTCTACATTGGGATAGGGATAACGTAGGGTAAGATCAACAGCATAGGTATCATGAATTTGTAGAGGATATACTTCGCCTTGAAGTTGAGGTTTACTACCTTCAGGGATAGCAGAAAACCTTAGTGGATTTTCAGGTTGTAATAATTCCAGATATCTTGAGTTATCCTGATTGGAAGATACACCGATTTGACCGTTATTCTCTTGAAGACGCTCAATTAGGGATTCTAATCTAGGAACATGAAGTTTTTGTCCAAGTCGCTGACATTCCTCCCATAAATGATTCGCGTTATTGACGGGTTCATCTTCACCTTGAGCTAAGTTGTTTCGCAGATGAAAAGCGCAAAGAGTCAATTTTGGATTAGCAACTTTCATGAAGCAGAATTGGAGGATTGAGAATCTTTTGAAGAAGAACTTTGCTGAATGGCATTGAGGATAGCTTGTTTGTTCAGTTTGTAATTGGGAGGTTTAACATTGCCTTCTTTGCTCCCAGGTGCTTTTTCTGATGAATTGTCGGGCAGAAGTTTCAATTGCACTTCATCAATTTCAGGGTGTTGTTCACACCAACTTGAAATCGCTGCAGACAGTTCTTCAATATCATCGGGTAAAGGAGCCAATAGCTGTTCTAATTCAGCCAAGTATCCTGATGAAAATAGCGAATATTGCTCGGTCAATAATTCGATAAAAGCATCTATATTTCGCTCAGGGAATGACAAAAAGCATCGCCAAAATTTATTTACTGTTTTTTGGACAATTTCCAGAGGTAAATCTAGGGCGTGGGCAATTTGCTCTAAATCCAATCCCATTGGCAGCAGTCTGGGGATAGTTTCTAATTTCATTTCTAGGAGAGTGTCCTGATAAAATCGGGTTTGTTTGATTTCGCTTAATCCCAACATAGCGGCTATCTCCTCGCGGCTTTTTTTCGGTAATTTGTAAACGATAATGGTTTCAATCAGAGTAATGAATTCACGTTGGATTGTTTCATCAGTTAGCTGTTGCTGTGCTTGTTCGATTAACTGTCTTGCCAGTTGTCCGGCTGTCTCTTCCGGCTCAATTACAAGTTTAACAACTTCTACCCCTAATGAGCCTTCGGCGGCTTCCTCTAACTCATCCAGGTAAATTCGTCTCACCTGGTTCAGGGCTAAGAGGTTACCAAAATGTAACGTCTGTTCTCGTTCGATACGGCGGTTGGGATAAATGACGACAATTTGCCAAGGATGGGGTGGCTGGTATTGCCTTAAAAAGATGAAGAGTTCGGCAAATATGCGGTAGTATAAGCCAGCATCTGGCTGGAACTGAACTTCAACCAGGTATAAAGGTTTGTCAGGTTCGCTGGTTTTGGGTAAAAATAAACCGTCTAAGCGAAAGGATAATTGTTTGACTTCGCGGGAGGTGAATTCATAGCTATCGGCTTCTTCGGGAGGACGGTTAATCAGCTCAAAGAAGATGCCGGGAAATGCCAGAAATAGGTTGTAGAAGATACTGTCAGTTTTCACGGGTTATTGACCGATGGCACAGAAGGCTGCCCAGTGGTAGGGAGACTCGAAGGGTTTGCTATTAGGGGGTTTGTGATTGAGGAACGCTCTCAATTGCATTCTATGATTAGGATTAGACAGTTGCTTGACCCACTGCTGTAACTCTTCTTTTGTAGCATCCCGGAGCCAGGTTTGGGCTTGGTTGAGGGCAATAGGGACGGTTAAGCCTGATTTAAGATTCTGATAGAACCGGATGATTAACAGGGCTGTCGATATATCGTTTACTGTCCACAGAGAACAGACAATGCTGGCAGTACCTGCAACCAAAAATCCATAGTTTAAGCCAATGTACTCATCCGTGGCGGATGGAAAGCCGATTAATCCTGTTTCGCAAGCAGATAGAGTGACGAGCCGACATTGACTGAGGTCAAAGGTAAATAGCTCTAACACAGTAAGGTATTTACTGAAAGCAGTGGCTGGGTCATTTTTTGGGGAAATGTGGCAATCAGCCAGATGTAGTTTAGAAAGCAGAGGGCGTTCAAAGTCGAAGTCGCCGTGACAGGAAAAGTGGATACAGTGGGCAGTTTGGAGTTGCTGGTTATCAATAGCTGATTTTTTGGCATCGCCTTTGACAAGGATGTGACTGCTATGGAAATACTGCTTAATGGCTTGGACTTCTATATCGCTGTAGTCAAGGTCTTTTGTCGGGTTTTGAATGGCAAAAAGGTGGGTAAAATCAGGGCGTTGTCGGCTTTGAGCTAGTTGTAGCACTTGACAACTGGGAGCATAATGCACACCTCTAGGAAATTTGTCTAAAAGGCACTTACCTTTCTCGTGGAGTAAAGGCAAAGCGTGAAGAGGAAGTACGTGTAAGGACTGATGGGGAATCAGAATTATCCTATCGCAGGTATCTGGTACATGGGTGAGGATCTCATCTAGGTGCAGAATCTCAGCGAGGCGACTGAGATAGGATTCCAGATGATCTCGCCAAGCTTGTTTAGAAGATTTACCATAGTCCTGGAAATACTCATTGCCCCATAATTTAAAAGCTTCTATATCTTGTGGATCAGATTTCCAAACAGTAATGCCAGGGCTTTGATGAGTAATGATGAAGGTAACAAAGATATCATCCAAGATGTACCACTCGATGAGGGCGGTTTGATTATCGGGTAGTAACGCCTGAATCTCCTCAAAGAGGATACCTTTTACCTGTTGCGTAAGGTTGAAACTGGGGTCGTGGGGTTGGATTTTCTCAACAATAAAGGAATCGAGCTGTTCTTTCAACTTGTTGATTTCTTCCTGAAATTGATTAAGCTGGGTGCGATGGCTCTCATCTGATTCCCTATTTTGCACATCTCGCATATCTAGTAGATTTTGTCTTTTAGAGATTTCTTGGCGGAGGCGCTTACATTGATTACGGATATCTTCTGAGACACCTTTGGGTTCGAGGTTCTCTGAGGCGAGGAATTTGACCAAATTACGGGCTTTATTGCGCTCAACATATTCAATAGCTTTGGTTAGTTGACCATCATTGATACAGGCTTTAACCATGCCGCAGGAAAGATCAATTCCTGACTGCTGAGTCTTTTGGCGCTGAGCATCTGTTGTAGCCCAAATGTTAATTTGCTGCTCAAGCGCTTCAATAGCAATACCATATCCCTCGATAGCTTCCTGCCAACGGCGATTGCCAAGAGCCACATATCCAAGACTACGTCCTATGTTGCGGCAATCTTCAGGATATGCAGTGGGTGTGAAGATTTTTAGCGCTAACCGAAAACAATCAATTGCCTGGTCAATGTTTCTTTCTTCGCTGTAGGTAAGACCTAGACCATGTTGAGTCTGCGCCCACTCATAAGTTTTCTCGGGAAAGACTTCTAGAGCTTGCTTATAGCAAATAATTGCATCCGCAGTCTTTCCCATTTTGCCATAGACATCACATATATTATATTTAGTCCCTGCCCAATCATCGGGAGATTCATCTTTGGGAGTGCCTTGCAACGCCTTCTCATAAGCAGCGAGCGCTAAATTCAAATTCCGGAGTTTTTCTTCTGGACTTTCTTGACTCTGGCTACGACTCCAGTAAGCATTTCCCAGACGATTTTGGAGCATTGTCCACTCATCACGAAACCTTGTAAAAAATACTTCTGGAGGGTATATTTTTAAAGCGGATTCCAAAGTAGCGATCGCTTCATCAATCCGTCCTTGGTTACAATAAGCAATTCCCAGAAGGTTTTGGCTCATTAACCAATACTTTGGAGATGCTTCGCGAGTAAACACGGTGGTAGCTACTTGGCAACCCGTGATAACAATTTCCCACTTGATTTCTGGTTTTATCAGTGGAAATTGCGCTATGTAAGTGCAGAAATCATGAATAAGTCCGGCAATTGTTTGGGCTTCCTCTGGTTCCACGGTTAATAGCTCGGCTTTTGCCCAACTTCGCAACATTTGAGAAAACTTATCATCCAGTTTGTCTAAATTAGATTTCAATAGTTGTTCCCCTTGTCTTCGCTGCTCCTTGATGTCTTTGTCTTTTATGCGTCTGATTGTCTGGAATGCTTTATTCAAGAACTCGTAATAAGCGTTACGGTTTGGTTGTCTAGGGTTAAATCCTTTTTTCATTTTTATCGGTTAATTTTCTAATGACAGTAAAACAGTATTGTTTGATCAAATAAATTTTACCTGATTTCCCTAAAGAGAGTTAAATAACTCTCTTGCAGCACACTTGCCAATCGCTGATCGCATCAACGCGGATTAGGTAAACTCCTGATTCAGTAACAATTTTTCCCGCATAAACGTAGGGGCGCCCTTTGCCGAGGTGCGCCGTTACACAGGGGCGGGTTTAGTCCCATCTGGGTGCAAAAGAAACGATAATCGTGAAACCCGCCCCTACACATAGGCATGAGAATACCACCCAAAAGGAGTGATCGCTCTGATGTTGGTATTCATTTTGCCATCGTTTCCTGTTCCCCGGATAGCAATCAAACCTGAACCCTGAACCATCAACATTCAATACCGAATACGGGGGTCAATTAAGGCATTAATAATATCAATAGCAATGCTCGCTATCACCACAATAGCCCCAAAAAACACCATAATTCCCTGCACTGTCGGGTAATCTCGTAACTGAATCGCTTCATATAATCGATTGGCTAATCCGGGCCACGAAAAGGTCACTTCAGTTAACACCGCACCCCCTAGCAACGAAGCAAACGTGAGTCCCATTACTGTAATCACCGGAATCAAAGCATTTTTTAACCCATGATGCAACAGAATCGTCCGTTCCTGAATCCCTCTAGCGCGTGCGGCTTCCACATAATCAGCGTTCAGAGTTTGCTTGAGATTCACCCGGACAATACGCTCAAAAATTCCACTTAGGAGAATTCCTAATGTTAGTGATGGTAGGGTTAAATAGTATAAGGCAGTAAAAAATTGGTTGAAGTTACCGTTCAAGAGACTATCAACAGTATAAAGTCCTGTGAGTCTTGTGGGCGGAATTACTGATGCGGGAAATCGCCCACCCAGGGGAAACCATCCTAACTGTACAGCAAAGATTAACTGGACAATCATTCCTGCCCAAAATATCGGTAAGGCATAAGTAATAATCCCAAATAACCGTCCACCTAAATCAAAGACTGTACCGGGACGAGAGGCGGAAAAAATACCCACACCAATTCCCACAGTTATCGCGACTATCATACTACATACCGCTACTTCTGCCGTCGCCGGAAAATACTGCTGAATTACTTGCCAAACATCTCGTCCTTGGTCACTAATTGAACTACCTAAATCGAGGCGGAGTAAACTGAGTAAATAGTTGACATACTGTAACGGTAGCGGTTGATTTAATCCCAACCTTTCCCGAAACTCAGCTTTTACACTTTCAGGCGCACGATTACCAATTACCGCATCAATGGGATCTCCTGGCGTAGCGCGGAGGAGTAAAAATACGATGGTTACAATCGTAAACATCATTAACGGTGCAAGGAGCAACCGAGTGATCACGTAGTAGAGTAAGGCACGAGAACGAGACATGGGAATTCAAATTAGTTTGTAGTTATGATGCGAGCGCCATTCCAATAGTACGAAAGATAGAATTCTGTTCTATCCAGATTGTAGAGACGTTGCATGCAACGTCTCTACAGGGTTGTTGGCTTAAGCGCTTTTCTCAACTTGCCAAAACGATACACCAATAATTGGGTTTATTTCCACGTTCTGTAAGGATTTTTGAGCAAAAGCAAATTCTTTTTTCTGCAACAAGGGAACCAGAGGAACATCTTGAGCAATTAGCTCTTGAATTTGCCCAAATAGTTCTTGTCGCGCCTGGGGATCTTGTTCCTTCCGTTGAGCGTCAAGGAGTTGGTTCATTTTCTCACTGTAATAGAAGAAGCCTTGACTTTGACTGGCACCTTCCTGACATCCAGTTTCGGCTGATCCTTTCGTACAACTGAAAAAGGGGCTGACGTAATTATCCGCATCGCCAAAGTCAGGGAACCAAGCCACTAAATAGCTGGGATAAATACCTTTGGGAATATTAGCAAAGAGAGTCGTCGATTCAACGGGTTGCGGTTTGACTTGCATCAAACCATCCATTTTTTGCTCGGCGTATTCTTTGAGTAGGGTAACAATTTGTTGGCGCTGGGGGCTATCGGAACTGTACCAAATTTCAAATTCAAACGGATTTTCGGCAGAAAAACCCGCTTGGGAGAGAAGTTCTTTTGCCTTTTCTACATTGCCATCCCCATAAGGTTCCTTGAATACAGGTTTGCTGGTGGCAAAGGTTTTGGGTATAATACTGTAAGCTGGTTCAGCTTGACCCCGATAAACGCGATCAATGATTAAAGCACGATCCACTAACGCCGCGATCGCTTGTCGGACTTCTACCTGGTCTAAAGGTTTTTGCTTGACGTTTAGAACCATGTAATCTAGGCGACTGCTGGGCTTTTCTAAGACTTGATAGCCCTTGGCTTCAGCATCCTCTTTGAGGCTGAGAATTTGATCGGCATCTAAGTCACGATAGGCAATATCAACCGCACCTGTGGTAAAGGAATTGTACAAGTTAGCGGGACTGCTGAGAAACTGAAAGTCAATGCCTTGATTGGGCGGTTTTTCTCCCCAATAGTCGTCAAAAACATCCACTTTAACTAAATTGGGATCAAAGGAAACTAGCTTATAAGGACCCGTTCCCACAAACTCATTGGGTTTAAATTTGCCTTGCCCAATTTCATAAGCTTGAGGCGAAACAGCACTTAATCCGGGAAAAGCTAACAGGTAAGGGAAGGGAGCAAAGGCGTTTTTTAGTTTAATCGTGAGTTCGTATTCCCCCGTGGCTTCAACGGATTCCATGATATTAGAGAGTAAAGCTGAAGGTTTACCCCCATTTTCACTAAACCGCTTCAGGGAAAATGCCATGGCTTCTGCATTAAAGGGTGTCCCATCATGGAAGGTAACTCCCTGACGCAGAGGAATCGTGTAGGTTAAACCATCGTCACTGACTTGCGGGAGTTCTGTCGCCAGTTGGGGGAGCAGCTTATCAGTATCCCCCGCGTAGGTATAGAGGCGATCGCCTAAGCTGGTAATAATATCGCTAATCGCTACTTCATACCCATCAGCGGGGTCAAGGGTTCGAGGTTTGGCGACAGAACCCACCGCGATACGTTCAGCGCTAGTGACTGAACTCGCAGAATTATCAGTGGGTGTCGAGGTGTTCAACTCACCACAACTAATAATTAGGACGCAACAGCAGCAGAATAAACCGAAAAATTGAATAATTTGCCGTTTCTGACGAGACAAGGGAAATTTCATGACGTACAGTGAGATAGTTGATTTGAGAGTAGGGGTTTGGTAACCAAACCCCTACTGATGCGTCGAATAATTTTTGTTTTATCTTAATCATTCAACATTGCCATCTGTTCGATAATTAAGTCAGGATCATAATTATATGTAATGGAAGGGTTTAAGCTGATGACCATTTCTGCTGATACAGTATTTTCAAATTTACAGAAAATTGACCAAGTTGATCCGGTAACCAGTGCTATCTACCGAGAACAAGCCCAAGAGGTATTGGCTACGCCATCAATCGCTCTGAAACTTCGAGCTGCGATCGCGGATCGACTCAACCGAGCGAATAACGATCTAGCGCTGTACACCGTAGGGAGTGAAGATAGTTACTAGTGTAGTTGAGATTTAACCATTTAGGGTGAGCCAAACTGCCTGAGCCACGGCTCACCTGAACTTGAGCTACAGTAGGAAAAGGGGAACTATTAGCCAATGGCAATCAGGGGACTACTCATGTTAATTTTGATTGCTCATCCTAAATGTGGCAAAAGCTCAGGCAGTATATTTCTAAATGGCGAGGGGTACTGATAAGTGCGCCAACTGTCGCCGGATTGGTGATAGCTACAGCCGGGACGGGTTCGTTTCAGCTTCTCGAATGGGCAACACTAGACCGATTTTTTCAGCTACGTCCCCGAGAATCGGTTGACCCCCGCATTGTAGTAGTGACGATTGATGAGTCTGATATTACCCAAATCGGGACGTGGCCCATTCCCGATCAAGTCTTAGCGCAGTTACTTGAGAAAATAAACGCCCAACAACCGAGGGCGATTGGTTTGGATTTGTATCGTGATTTACCAGTCGAACCAGGTCATCAGGAATTAGTCGAGGTGTTTAAATCCACGCCGAACCTGATTGGTGTGGAAAAAGTGGTGGGCGAAATGGTAGCACCATCGCCCATTTTAAAACAACTCGATCAAGTGGGGATGGCTGATTTAGTCTTGGATGCGGATGGCAAAGTTCGTCGCGGATTGCTGTCTGTGCAATTAGAGGATGAGTCCACCCACTTGGGATTAGGGGTAAAGCTGGCGTTAATGTATCTCGAAGCCGAAGGGATGACCCTGCAAATGAGGGATGAGGGAAAGAGTCATTTGCAGTTAGGTAAGGCTATCTTTGTGCCATTGACGGGGAATGAGGGTGGCTATGTAAATGCTGATGTGGGTGGTTATCAGATCCTATTAAACTATCGCGGTCCTGCTGAGAACTTCCAAACCGTATCCATTGCGGATGTTTTAGAGAACCGGATATCACCGGATTTGATGCGCGATCGCATTGTTCTCATTGGCGCTACTGGACAAAGTGCCAATGACTTATTCTTTACACCCTATAGTCAAAATACTATCGGTTCTCGTCAGCAAACACCGGGCGTTATTATTCATGCCAATATCGCCAGTCAGATCATTAGTGGGGCGATGGCGGGACGCCCTTTGATCAAAGCTATTGATGGACGCTCTTTAATTCCCTTCATTGATCAGATCAACGGACATTCTTGGTTGACAATTTGGGTCGATCCAGTGGAGTGGTTATGGATTGTACTCTGGTCTTTTATTGGTGCTGGAGGAAGTTGGAAACTTCAGCAAGCTAACCAATTCCCTGACATGATTTTTCCCCGATGGACGGTTGTCATTTTAGGCACATTCCTCATGGGTAGTATCCTGGTAGTTGGTAGTTTTGTGGCATTTCTCGCCTACTGGTGGTTACCCGTGGTTTCGCCGCTAGTGGCGTTGATCGGATCAGCGATGGTTATCGCGCTTTACCAAACCTGGGAGTTGCAGCGCTACAATGCTGACTTAGAGATTTTACTCGAAACCACGACGGCTCATTCCGATGCGATTGAAGAGGAGTTACATCAACAAGCCGAAGAAGCCGCGCGGGAAAGTGAACGCCGATTAGCCCAATTTCTGGAAGCGGTTCCGGTTGGGGTAGCGGTATTAGATGCAACCGGAAAAACCTATTACCTAAATCAACGGGCACAACAGTTGATGGGGAAAGGCGTTGTTCCTGATACCTTTGCGGAACAATTCGCTGAGGTCTATCAATTTTATATTGCTGGGACTGAACAACTCTACCCGGCGGAATTATTGCCTGTGGTTCAGGCTTTAATGGGAGAAAGTGCCACCGCTGATGACATTGAAATTTGCCAGGGCGATCAGATTATTCCTATTGAAGCATGGGGTATCCCAATTTTTGACGAAGGGGGCAAGGTGACGTTTGCGATCGCGGCGTTTCAAGATATTACCGAACGTAAAAAGGCTGAAGCTGAACGCAAGGATTTCACGGCTCAACTCCTGCAACTGAATCGAGCTTATGAACGTTTTGTCCCGGAAAATTTTCTGCAATTACTTGATAAAAAAAGTATTGTCGATGTACAACTCGGCGAGGCGGTGCAGAAAAACATGTCAATTTTATTTTCTGACATTCGTTCTTTCACTACCCTATCGGAACGGATGAGCTTGGACGATAATTTTAAATTTATCAACGCCTATCTTTCGCGTATGGAACCAGCCATTGTTGAAAATTGTGGCTTTATTGATAAATATATCGGTGATGCGATTATGGCGCTGTTTAGTGGTAGTGCGGATGACGCCGTTCGCGCCGGAATTGATATGTTAAATCGGTTGACTGAGTATAATAAAACGCGGCAACGCCCGGATCGTCCCCCGATTCAGATTGGGATTGGGATTAACACAGGTTCGCTGATGCTGGGAACCGTTGGCGGACACAACCGCATGGATGGCACAGTGATTAGTGATGCGGTCAATTTAGCCGCTCGCTTAGAACAGCTTACGAAAGAGTATGGGGTATCATTATTAATTTCTCACCACACGTTTTTACAGCTAGATCATCCGATTGAATATGCCTTCCGGATTATCGGTCAAGTTCAGGTTAAGGGGAAAAGTGAAATGGTCTCTGTTTTTGAAGTATTTGAGGCAGATCCACCAGAACTTCGCTCGGTAAAGTTAATGACGAAGCCTGATTTTGAAAAAGGTTTATTTCTATATACTAATCGTTCATTTGCAGAAGCAGCCCAACTTTTTAAAGACTGTTTACAGATTAATCCCGTTGATCAAGTCGCTCACATTTATTTAGACGCCTGTCAGAAGCAGTGTGAGGATTGAAATCCTCATCGTGGTTAGTCTAAGCTGTTGAGTATAGAATGTGCTGTAGCCACTTGGGTTAATCAGGCAACTCTGAACCCGATGATCAACAGGGTCAAAAATTGGAGGGCTTAAGTTTGATGAATTTCTTTTTTCCGGTGCTTGGACTTGTGCTGGGACTCCTCGCGATCGCGACTATACTCTATCTCATTACAGGTCGCCGCTATCAATCGTCTGAATCTGTTGTCAATTCTTATGACCAATGGACAGAAGATGGTATTTTGGAGTTTTACTGGGGCGAACATATTCACTTAGGGTATTATGGCTCACCGCCTCAACGAAAGGATTTTTTAGCCGCAAAATCGGATTTTGTGCATGAAATGGTGCGTTGGGGGGGGTTAGACAAATTACCCCCAGGGACTACTGTTTTAGATGTAGGTTGTGGTATTGGCGGAAGCAGTCGTATTTTGGCACGGGATTATGGGTTTGCCGTCACCGGAATTACCATCAGTCCCCAACAAGTAAAACGCGCTCAGGAGTTAACTCCCAAAGACTTAGATGTGAAGTTTTTGGTGGATGATGCGATGGCAATGTCTTTCCCAGATGCCAGTTTTGATGTGGTTTGGTCGATTGAAGCCGGTCCTCATATTCCCGATAAAGCTATTTTTGCCAAAGAATTGATCCGGGTACTCAAGCCAGGTGGGATTCTGGTTGTTGCTGACTGGAATCAACGGGATGAGAGCCAGAAACCGCTCAATTTTTGGGAGCGTCCGGTCATGCGGCAACTCCTAGATCAGTGGTCTCATCCGGCGTTTTCAAGTATTGAAGGCTTTTCTGAACTTTTGCAGGAAACAGGACGGGTTGAGGGCAGTGTCACAACGGCAGATTGGACGGAACAAACGCTTCCTTCTTGGCTTGATTCTATCTGGCAGGGAGTGGCTCGACCCAAGGGACTGGTGCAGTTTGGTCTATCGGGTTTCATGAAGTCTTTGCGAGAAGTGCCGACAATTCTGTTGATGCGGCTAGCCTTTGGCACAGGTCTTTGTCGATTTGGAATGTTTCGCGCTATTCGAGCCAATTCTTCAGCCAATTTAACCGAAACCGTCTCGACTCAAGCTGTGGCGACACAACGGTAACAAAATGGGTGGATTGGAGGGTTAAGACTAACTCCGGATTAGCTACCCCCGTTATAACCTAGTCCGCGCAGGCGGACTTTGTTTGTGTAGCAGCGATTTCAATCGCCTCCTCTTGCTTAAATTGTTTCTCGAAGTTTTCCCGCCGTTAACGCATCTAATGGTACTTGAAATAAATACCCTTGAGCATAGTCACAATGGAGCGTCAGTAGTTGAGTCAATTGCTCCTTTGTTTCTACCCCTTCGGCAATGACTTGCATTCCCAGACTATCTGCCAACATGATAATCGTGCGGACGATTTGCAGGGGTAAGCCTTTGGTGCGATCGCTCATACCGGATTGAGTATTCCCTCCTTTATCTATGCCAATATTACTAATCAAAGACTGATCAATCTTAATCGTATCAATAGGAAATCGATGTAAATGACTTAAGGAAGAATAACCCGTGCCAAAATCATCAATACATAAACCAATCTGGCGATCGCGCAATTGTTTGAGCCGCTCTTCTGCTGTCTGTGGATCTGCCAGTAAGCAGCTTTCAGTAATTTCCAACTTTAAATGACGCGGATGCAGATGCGTCTGGTGCAGAATTTCGTCGAGGTGTTCTAGGAGTTCGGGTTGTAAGAACTGTTTGCTGGAAAGATTGACATAAATCGTCAATTGATGATTAACCTCTCCAGTTTGAAAACTATCCTCAACCCCCTCATGCCAACATTCTAACTGGCGACAGGCTTGGCGCAACATCCACCAGCCTAGGGGAATAATCAATCCCGTTTCCTCTGCCATGGGGATAAATTCACTGGGGTTGACTAATCCTCGCGTGGGATGATGCCAGCGCAATAGTGCCTCAAACCCAGCAATCTGATGAGTCGAGAGAGATACTATCGGCTGATAGTAAACCTCAAATTCCTGATTTTCCACCGCCCGCCGCAACTCAGTTTCCAACTGCAAGACGCTGAGGGCATTTTGGTGCATGGTGAGGTCAAATACCTCATAGCGCGATCGCCCCAATGCTTTTGCCCGATAAAGTGCCGTGTCAGCATCCCGCAATAAATCTTCTGGGCGATCATAGTGGGTGATATCCCCCTCCTGTCGGATCTCCCGACTTAAGACTATCCCTACACTCGCCCCCGTAAAGACTTCATGTCCATCTAAATTAAACGGGGCTGACAATTCTTGCTGAATTCGTTCTGCCACCCGGGTAGCATGGTGAATGTCTTCAATATCCTCTAGCATTATAGTAAACTCATCCCCACCCAACCGAGCCACTGTATCCTCTGTCCGCAAACAGGATTCTAAGCGACGGGCAATGCCAATCAGCAGTTGATCCCCAATCAAATGCCCTAAACTATCATTGACCACTTTAAAGCGATCTAAATCCAAAAATAGTAGGGCAAATCGATAGGTAGGATGCCGTTTGGCTCGCTCTACAGTATGACCTAAGCGATCCATAAATAAAGCACGATTAGGCAATCCTGTCAACGTATCGTAAAATGCCCGGGCTTGCAGTTGGTCTTTTGCCAATTTGTGTTCAGTGATATCTTCGACGGTGCCTTCGTAATACAGCAATTCCCCTGTCGTCGTATCGCGAACAGCACGGGCATTTTCGGCAATCCAGATCACACTGCCATCTTTGCGATAGACTTGGGACTCAAAATCAGCCACCGCATCATTTTCTTGCAACAGCCGACTAAACTCAGTCCGTCGCTGGGGATCAACATAAAGCTGATGTTCAATATCCGTCAGTCGCGCCATCAATTCATCGGGAGAGGAATAGCCATATAAACGGGCAAGTGCTGGATTGGCGCTAATATAATGCCCATCAGCCGTGGATTGGAAAATTCCTTCCAAGGCATTCTCAAAAATGCTGCGATATTTAGCCTCTGCCTGTTGTAACGCCTGTTCTGCCTGTTTGCGTTCGGTAATATCCCGTGCTACCCAAACCACTGAGTCTGCCAACGTGGGGGAAATCGTCACCGCCAACCAAACGTCGCGATCGCCCACGGGTAAACTATACTCAATATTCACACGCGAACAAGTCGCGATCGCTTCCTGAATATACACCAAGAACTGATCGGCTTGAGCCGGGGCAAAGAGTTGATGCAAGGTTTTGCCAACCAATTCATAAGCATTCTTAGGCAACAGTACAGGCTCAGGATTCGTCGGGGCAATCTTCAGGAAACATCCCATTTCATCCAAGACAAAAATAGAATCCGTCATCGCCGCCAATAATGCCCGCAACTCCGCCTCAGAGGAACGCAGCGCCACTTCCGCCTGTTTGCGCTCAATCGCTACCCCTAATTGGGCGGCTACTGTAGAAATCAAGTCTACCAATCGCTGATCCGTTTGCCGTGATTCAAGCCGGAAAAACGTCAACACCGCCAGAACCTCGTCATCAGCCATAATTGGCACCGCCAAGCCAGCCCCTAAACCACAGGATTTTGCCAAAGATGAGCGCACAAACACCGAATGATTCGCACGGGAAACATCGGGAATCCATTCTGGGTGACGGGATGCCCAAACTCGTCCCGGTAGTCCACAGCCTAAAGCGAAGGTAAAGGTGGGACTATATTGGCAAAAGTCTGCCAAGGTTGATGTATCAGACGCCAAGCTAGGGGGATAGGGGGACATTGCCACTCTATCTGTGCCAGTGGAGTTGCGATCACATCCTTGTCGCCGGTTATCATTTCCTTTTACCTTTCCACCTTGCTCCTTCCTTGGGAACCTCTGATTTGTGCCTTGTGCTTTCCGAGGCATCTCCTCCCTTCTACGCCAAATCGTGGAACATTCTAAAACCTTACCATCACCACGTTTGACCCAAGCTTCGCCCAAATCCCAATGGGTAGCTTCCCCCACTTTACTCAAAGTGACATACAAGGCTGACTGAAAATCTGGGGCTTCACCAATCGCCTGAGTCATAGTTTGCAAAAGTTCCAGGGCGTCTGTTGCCCACTTGCGCTCGGTGATATCGGTAATAAAGCCCTCTAAAGCCTGCAACTCTCCGTGGCGAGAAAAAATGCCGCAACCTTGTTCCCAAACCCACTTCTGAATTCCGGTTGCTGTGGTAATCCGATACTCTATTTGATAGGGTCGTTTTTCGGTAACGGCGGCTTTTACATCCTGCTTCACCCGTTCTCGATCTTCTGGATGAATTACGTCGCTGAACACTAATGCCCGATTTTCGATTAAATCACGGGGATTGTAGTGGAGTAGATTAAAACAGCCCTCACTGACAAACTCCATTGTCCATTGACTATCTGCCCGACAGCGATACGCCATCCCGGGGAAATTGCTCATCAGCGTGGCTAGGGTGCGTTGACTTTCTTGCCAAGCGGCTTCGGCTTGTTTGTAATTGCTGATATCAAAGGCACTTAACAGTAGGGCGGGTTTCCCTTGAAATTCAATGATCCGGGTACTCATCTCCAGCCAGCGTTTATCACCGGTTTTGGTCAGGATTTGCACCTCATAGCGACGTTGTGATTCCCTCTCGTTCCATTCACTCAGGGATTTTTTGGGCATGAAGGCGTGGCTACTCGGATGCAGCAAGTCCCATAAATCCATGGTTAACAATTCAGATTGGCTGTATCCTGTAATTTCACAGACTAGGGAATTCACATAGACCAACTGATTGCCTTGGTAGATTAAGGCAGCGGCGGAAATGGTTTCGGCTAAGGTACAAAATTTGACCTCTTGTTCACACACGGCATTGGCAATTAACTGGCGGCGTGTTGGTTGAGGTGATGTAGCTGTTTGCGGATGTGATGCAGGTAAGGGGGGGAGGGATTCGGGGCGATAGGGGTAGTGTGTAATCGGCTGGAAAATTGCCACAAAGGCTGATTCTCCTTTAAATGTTAACCGTTGTAGCGAAACTAGGCTCCAAATCGGCTTGCCCTCGCGACTCGGCATTTTGACGGTGTAATCCCGCAAATAGCCTTGGCTAACTAATATCTGTAATATTATTTGTCGTTGGGTGGGATCGTGATAGAAGGATAGGGTTTGGCGATCGCAAATGGGTTCATTGACGCTGGAACTCTTCTTGCGGCGGCGATCAAAGGTTGAGCTGTAAGGGTCATTTGCATACAGAATCACACCATCCTTTAACCGGGCAATCACCAAGGGTAGGGGAATGGCTTGCACTAGCGTTTGCCAGGATAGGGTGTCGCTGTCTCCTCTGTATGGATGTGTCGGGACACTCAGAAGCTCCAGTACGTTTGTCTCTGGCTCTCGTGGTGTATCTTTTTCCAATAAATGGCTGTAGCTTACCTCTAAATGTTTCACGGCTGCATATAACTCCAACGTCTTGTCCTGGGAAATTCCCTCTTAAGGATGAGGAATGAAATAGTTCTGATGTTGATGATAGATAGCACCGTGAAAAATACAGCGATTGAACCTAAGCGTGCTGTATGCGATCGCATCGCTTACTGCAAACGTTTGTGTCAGCAACCTCCCATCTAGGACAAATGGCACAGACATCAAGGATTGAGACAAAGGTTTACACTGAGACTTTCCTAGACGAGAAAACCTACACCTGCTCACCCACACCGCCCGATCAACTAAGGGCGTATTGGATTATGGTGAGGTAAATAATAAGATTACACTAAGGTTAAGAATAGGAAACTGTTAACTAGGCTACCGTATAATGCTAATCCTTTCTTTTTCCTTAATAATTTAAGAATCAGCGCACGTTGAGAATGGGTGTACGTCGGCAATGGGCGCACGTTGGCAATGGGCGCACGTCGGTGCGCCCCTACGGTTTCTGTATTTTATGAGTTATGACTTTTTTTAAATTAAAGGATTCGATTGTCATCCCGCCCAAGTTAACCCCGTACCTGTTTTTGCTCCCGGCTCTGGTCATCTTGGCGATAACAGTATTTTTGCCCGCTTGTCAAGCCTTTTACTTAAGTTTTACTCAATACGACTATGATTTGACCCAAACGCCTGAATGGGTAGGCTTGAAGAATCTGCAACGCTTGGGGAAAGATCGAGTATTTTGGCAAACGGTGGGGAATACGTTGTTATATCTGATTGGCGTCGTGCCAATTTTAGTCACACTCCCCTTAGGACTAGCCATTTTAGTCAATCAGAAACTGCGTGGAATAAGTTGGTTTCGGGCGGCGTATTATACACCCGTGGTGATTTCTATGGTGGTGGCGGGAATTGCTTGGCGGTGGCTTTATGCAGAAAATGGTTTATTTAATCAGATACTCACTTTGGTGGGATTCAAAGAGGGAATTCCCTGGTTGACAAGTCCAGATTGGGCAATTTTTAGTGTCATGGCAGTAACCGTGTGGAAGGGGTTAGGCTACTATATGGTGATTTATCTGGCAGGTTTGCAATCGATCCCCAACCAACTCTATGAAGCGGCGGCGTTGGATGGTTCGGATGGGTACGGGAAACATTGGGATATTACAGTTCCTTTAATGCGCCCCTATTTGGCGTTAGTTGCGGTAATTTCGGCTATTTCGGCGACTAAGGTCTTTGAAGAAGTTTATATCATGACCCAAGGCGGACCTCGCAATAGTTCCAAAACGGTGGTCTATTATTTGTATGAGCAAGCCTTTTCTGATTTGGAAATTGGTTATGCTTGCGCGATGGGATTAGTGCTGTTCCTGGTTATTCTGGGGTTGTCTTTGGTTAACCTGAAGTTATCTCAAGGACGCGATCGCATTAGTTCATAAATTGTATGATGGGTGCAATATATTGGATTTATTTTACTCTCTCTTTGAATCATTAGCCGTTAACACAAATGGAAAATTATCGCTCTATTTTGACGCGGGTCGGTATTGTTTTAATCGGCGTTGGGATTTTAGAGTTCGTGTATTTTTGGTGGTCTACGCTTGATGATCCAGTATGTATATTATCATCACATCCAAATCCAAGTCCCACCCCTTACACATCAGGCTCCACACTCTTAGTGGCATTAGGTGTATTCTTCCTTCGGGGCAACCTGCAACTCGTTCCCATCGCTACGTGGTATGCTGCCTTTACTGTTCCTTACTTGCTCAGTAACCTGATACGGCTTCCCTTTTTGTTTCCAACAGAACTTTTGGGAATTGCATTTCGCGTTCATCCGGTTGACAATTTTATGCCGATCCTCGTTAAGATTATGGGGGCTGCTGTTGCTTTCTGGGTCTACACACAACTGCGTGCAGCACCTGTAGTGTCAGCATTGGTTAGAGCGGGTCATTCTCATTCTGCCTTCTGGGTGAGGCTTGCATTCATCCTGGGGATATCACTCGCCGTGGGACCTCTTATCATCAGGTATTTCTACTTTACACCCGATACGGCGGTTGAAGCCAAAGCAGTGGAGATAGCCCGAACAGAGTATGGAGAGGACTATAAGTATCACATCCTAGGCATACGTCAGTCAAGTGGACATATACGGGCTTGCCTCAACGCATACAATGAACAGGAGATCAAAGTTGTTCCAGTAGAGTGGGAGCAGTAGTTGACTTGCCATAATTCCTTTGATGTTGAACTGTCTTACAAGATAGCGAAGTTAAAATCCCGCCTACTTTAGTCGCGGGAGAAGTCAAAGAAGAGCCATATAAACTATTGATTTAAGGTATAATGATAACCTTTCCAATATCATCTACCATCTCAAGATATGGCAAACCAGGAATTATGGCATAGACCATGGGGGTTAAGCCTGATTATAGCGGGATGGGGCGCGATCGCATCCGTCGCCTCACCTACCTTGGCGCAGATTCAACCCGATACTACCTTAGGTGTTGAACAGTCTATCGTGACACCGAATGTGGAGATAAAAGGCTTACCCGCCGATTTGATTGAAGGGGGGGCGATTCGCGACACGAATTTGTTCCACAGTTTTGGGGAATTTAATATCACAGAAGGCGGGCGCGTCTATTTTGCCAATCCCTTGGGGATTGAAACGATTTTCAGCCGAGTGACGGGAAATGATATATCGGATATTCTGGGAACATTGGGAGTAAACG
This sequence comes from Coleofasciculus sp., assembly GCF_046565525.1. Classification (NCBI taxonomy): domain Bacteria; kingdom Bacillati; phylum Cyanobacteriota; class Cyanophyceae; order Coleofasciculales; family Coleofasciculaceae; genus Coleofasciculus; species Coleofasciculus sp. The sequence continues at coordinate 150,882 of NZ_JBKHUP010000003.1, forward strand.
GAGGTGCGTCGTTATATTTACTCAATCCCAATGGGATTATCTTTGGTGAACAGGCGCGTCTGGATGTAGCGGGTTCCTTTGTGGCAAGCACAGCCGATGCGGTGATATTTGAGAATGGCTGGACTTTTAGCGCTAGCAATCCCCAAGCTCCACCAATACTCACCATTAATGTAACGCCGGGATTGCAATATGGGGAAAATCCGGCAAATGCTTCTATTGTTAATTTTGGGAACTTAGAGGTTGGGCAAGATTTAACCTTAACCGCTAATAATCTCTCTTTACAAGGTCAACTTTTTGCCCAAAGAGATTTAAACCT